>DAOUMT010000166.1:0-11374 GCA_034409195.1 Dehalococcoidia bacterium | reverse complement strand
CCTATTATCGGCGGGGCAATGGCTTACCTGAGCGGAGGCAGGCTGGCAGCAGCAATCTCCAATGCCGGAGGATTCGGCCTTATCTCTGCGGTTACCTTCTCACGGGAGGAGCTGCAGAATGAAATCCGGCTCTGCCGCAGCCTCACCAAGAAGCCCTTCGGAGTCAATATCGCACTTATCCACCGTGACCCTCGAAAGATAGAGCAGGACATGGATGTGGTCATTGCAGAGGGTGTAAGAGTTATTGAGACCGCTGCCCTCAACCCTGAGCAGTTTGTGGAAAGACTCAAGAAAAAAGGTGTGACAGTGCTGCACAAGTGTGCCACTGTAAGGCACGCCCAGACTGCTGAGCGAATCGGTGTGGATGCCGTCACTCTGGTAGGTTATGACGCCGCAGGCCACACCGGTCTCGATGACCTGCCCCTTTCCATCATGATACCTCTGGCGGTGGACTCGCTGAAAATACCTGTGATAGCAGCAGGGGGAGTTGGCGATGGACGAGGCTTCGTGGCCGCTCTGGCTCTGGGCGCAAGCGGCGTCCAGATAGGGACACGGTTCATGGCATCCAAAGAGTGTCCTGCCTGCGATACGTTTAAGGACTGGTTAATTCAGACCGAGGCCACCGACACAGTCCATGTAGAGCGTTCCATGAACAGAGCTTACAGGGTACGGAGGAACGAGGCAACGCAAAAGGTGCTGGAGATGGAAAAACAGGGCTGCAACATCTTCGACATTCTGCCTTATATAGGCGGCGAGGCCCTGCAAAAAGTGATTTTCGAAGGCGATGTGAATGCAGGGGTTGTCGCCTGCGGGCCAGTGGCTGGCTTGATTAACGACATACCATCAGTGAAGCAGATTATCGACCGCATCGTGAAGCAAGGCCGGGATATCGTGAAAAGCCTGCACGAGAGCTAGCCGTAGGGCACGATGCGCTACATTTCATACTTGTAGTGTCATTGCGAGCGAAGCAATGACATTAGCAAAACCTAAGGCATAGCGGGATAAAAGTTGCCAACTTCTAAAAATTCGCTAAAATGTATTTTATTATCTTTAAAAAGACCTTTAATTAAAACATAGCTGCCCAATTCATTGGGCTTCTTCATCCGATAAATCAGGAAATTACAAAAACCACCCGAAGGAGAGCTACCTTGGAGTATTTCTTAACCGAACAGCAGAAGCTCATCAAAAGCATAGCTCGCAGGATTGCCGAAGAAAGGATACTTCCCGTGCGCGCCGAGCTGGATGAGAAAGAGCAGTTCCCCTGGGAGCTAATCAAGGACATCGCCAACGCCGACCTGTTCAGAATCTTTATTCCGGAGCAATACGAGGGCATGGGAGAAGGAAGTTTTGCCCTCTGTATCGCCGTCGAAGAGCTAGCGCGCGCCTGCGCCGGTGTAGCCCTCTCCTACGCAGCCAACGCTCTGGGTGCTTTCCCGATACTGCTTTATGCCAGCGAAAAACAGAAGCAGCAGTATCTGCCGGCCATAGCCAGCGGGGCCAAACTCACTGGCTTCGGCCTGACCGAGTCCGGTGCCGGCAGCGACGCCGGAGCTATAAAGACGAATGCCAAGCGTGACGGCGATGGCTATATACTCAACGGCACCAAGCAGTTTATCACCAATGGCGGAGAAGCCGAGATATACACTGTAATCGCGCTCACCGACCCTACAAAAGGAGCTCGCGGCGCCAGCGCCTTCATCGTGGAGAAAGACACACCAGGGTTCACCTTCGGCAAGAAGGAGAAGAAAATGGGTATACGCTGCTCCGCCACCCGGGAGCTCGTTTTCCACAACTGCCGGGTCCCCAAAGAGAACCTGCTGGACAAAGAGGGCCTGGGGTTCATCGTAACCATGAAGACGCTGGACTCCTCCCGCCCAGGAGTCGGCGCTCTGGCAATCGGGCTCGCCCAAGGGGCACTGGAGGCAGCAGTAGCCTACTCTCGACAGCGTGTCCAGTTCGGCCACCCTGTCTCAGCCATCCAGGCAGTTCAGCATATGCTGGCGAATATGGCTATGGAACTGGAGGCAGCCAGGGCGCTGGTCTACGCCACAGCCAAGACCATTGACAGCGGCGCGAAGAACTTCACTGAAGAAGGCGCTATGGCCAAAGTCTTCGCCACTGATATGGCGATGAAGGTAACCACCGATGCCGTGCAGGTATTCGGCGGCGTGGGCTACATGCGCGACTACCCGGTGGAGAAGATGATGCGCGACGCTAAGATCAACCAGATTTATGAGGGCACGAACCAAGTGCTCAGAAATGTCATCGCCCTCGAGCTATTAAGAAGGAAAGGGCTTCGGGGATGAACATCGTCATCTGCATAAAGCAAGTCCCGGGAACCACCGAGATTAAGATAGACCCCAAGACCAATACACTGGTCCGCGAGGGTGTGAAGAGCATCGTCAACCCCTTCGACGCCTACGCTCTGGAGGAGGGCGTTCGCCTGAAGGAGAGATACGGGGGCAAGGTCACTGTCATCACCATGGGGCCTCCCCAGGCAGAGGAAGCGTTGAGGGAGACGATCTCTCTGGGCGCGGACGATGCTATTTTGCTCAGCGACCGAGCCTTCGCCGGTTCCGATACCTGGGCCACATCTTACGTACTCTCCAAGGCAGCAGCCAAGATGGCAGACTACGACATCATAATCTGCGGACGTCAAACGCTGGATGGCGATACCGGCCAGGTAGGCCCCGAGCTCTCCGAGATGCTGAAAATACCCTTTATTTCCTACGTAAGCAAGGTCGAGGAGATAAAGGATAAGTACATCAGGGTGCAGCGCATGATAGAGGAAGGCCATGAGGAAATCGAGACGACTCTGCCTGCTGTAATCACCGTGGCTAAAGAGATAAACGTGCCGCGCCTGCCCTCACTGCGGGGCTCGATGAAAGCTAAGAGCGCCAAGATAACCGTCTGGACAGCAGCAGACATAGGCGTGGAGACGGACAAAGCAGGCATATCAGGCTCCCCTACCCGCGTGGTCAAGATATTCTTCCCCAAGAGGGAGCACAAGAGCGAGATGCTCCAGGGCACGCTGGAAGAGCAGGTAGAGAGGCTGGCAGAGAGGCTGGAGAAGATAATCTAGGTATTGAGATAAAGCAGGATGATAACATCCACAACGAGGCACATGCCGTCATGTCACTCCCGCGAAAGAAGTTCCGACTTGTCGGGATGGATTCCCGCTTCCGCGGGAATGACATAAGAGAGTGAGAGCGAGAATTAGGTAGGGGCAATTCATGAATTGCCCCTACAGGTCGGAGCAGGTGCTCCGACCTACCCAGATACAGCCTGAGAAAAGGATGGTAAAAGAATCCTCTCTCCCCTAGAGGGAGAGAGTTAGAGTGAAGGGGAATTAGATTGTTTCACCCTCATCCTTCGACAAGCTCAGGACAGGCTCTGGCCTCTCCCGTCAAGGGAGAGGAATTTCGAGGGAATAGCCTTGGTAGAGGTAAGACATGGGAATAGAGATAGACATTGAGAAATGTACCGGATGCGGCTCGTGCGTGTCGGTATGTCCGTTCGGGGTGATTGAGATGGTCGATGACAAGGCGCGTATCAAAGAGGGCTGTAACCTCTGCGGCGCCTGCGTGGATGAGTGCACCTCCGAAGCCATAAAAATCGAGAAAGCCGAACAGAAGGTGAGCGAAGGCTACAGCGGTGTCTGGGTTTTTGCCGAGCAGCGAGACGGCAAGATGAAGAGCGTAGCCTATGAACTGGTCTCAGAGGGCAGGAAGCTGGCCGACAAGCTGGGGACGGAGCTGGCCGCAATTTGCCTTGGCCACAATGTCAAGGATGTGGAGCAGCTTATCTGCTACGGCGCTGACAAGGTCTATCTGGCTGATGACGCCGCGTTGTCAGACCATCAGGAGGACTTATATACGGAATTGCTCCTGGACCTTATAAAGAAGCACAGGCCGGAGATACTCATCGCCGGCGCTACCGCTATGGGCCGCTCCTTCATTCCCAGGGTTGCCGCTCTGCTTTATACAGGGCTCACCGCCGATTGCACCGGCCTCGACATCGACCCCGAGACGAAGCTATTGCTGCAGACCCGCCCCACCTTCGGCGGCAATGTAATGGCAACCATCATGTGCCAGGCAAAAAGACCTCAGATGTCAACCGTCCGCCCGCACGTGTTCAAGAGAGGAATGGCAAGCAAAGAGCGCAAGGGTCAGATAATAAAAGTGGACTTTAAAAAGGAGGCCGTGACATCGAGGACTAAGCTGCTTCGCTTCATCGAAGACTTGACCGAGAAGGTTAAGCTCGACGAGGCTGATATAATCGTCTCGGGCGGGCGTGGATTGGGAAAGCCAGATAATTTCCAGATTATAAAAGAGTTGGCTGAGGTGCTGGGGGCTGCCGTCGGTTCCTCGCGTCCCCCTGTGGATGAGGGCTGGATCTCCTATTCGCACCAAGTCGGCCAAACGGGAAAGACTGTTTGTCCCAAGCTCTATATCGCCTGCGGCATCTCCGGCTCAGTGCAACACATAGCCGGCATGGGAACCTCTGAATGCATCATCGCCATCAACGAAGACCCGAACGCGCCTATCTTCCAGGTGGCGACTTACGGGATAGTGGGCGACTTGTTTAAGGTAGTGCCCATGCTGACTGAGAAGCTGAAGAGGTCTCGGGAAACTGCATAAAAGCTTCCTTATAGCTTCTGAGAGAAGATAAAAATCCCCTCTCATCTCAGGGTAAGGCAGTCTAATACTTAGATTACAAAGCCAGGTCTACGACTTTGAAGACGCTCTTAACTTTGGCGGGCATCCACATTTTGAGGTAATCGATTTTGTCCTCAAGGGGCAAATCCCATTGGGGGCTTACCTCGAACTCTACTACTACCTTGGACTTTTCAGCCTTGGCATTAGATACAGTGCCTCTGAAGCCCAGGACTCTTATAACTTCCTCTCTGGCCCGCTCTACATTTGGGTGGTTATTTCCACCGATTTGCTCCAGAACAATCTTCATGTTCTGCCTCCTCTTCCTTAGCACATTATTTAGCCTGACATCAACAGGTTTCCCTGACTTAACTCCTATAGGTATATTTTATACTTATACGATTACAATTCGATTACAGAATACAGTAGAAATATTACAAAGACATTACAAAGACATTACAATTAATGCCATTTTCCTTAATCTTCGTATAAATATATTATCCTAACCCCTCTTAAACAAACCCTTGTCAGGTAATTTTGTTGGGAAATTGAGCAGGTTGTGGCGAAGGCATAGCCTCCAAGGGGTAGCCTGAGGCAGAACCAGAGCTACTCGAATCAGATATTGTTTGGTTTGGCCAAAAAATATCCTATGCCGGCTTTGGTGAGGATAAGCTGCGGTTGACCGGGGTCTACTTCGGCTTTTTCCCTCAGGCGCCTGATATGAACCCTGAGGCTGTCAATAGATCCGGGGTAATCTTCGCCCCACACTTCTTCGGCCAGGCTGGAGTACGTCGCAACCTGACCGGCGTTCTTCATCAGGTGATGGATGATGTGAGACTCAATGGTAGTGAGCTTTATCTCTCTATTTTCGATCATGAGGTGGTGCGTCGAGGGATTAAATCGCAGCGGCCCATAAGTTAGAGGAGCCTCTTTAACGGAGCGGCCTTTATCGCGTATCCTGGCCTTCACCCTGGCCAGAAGCTCTAATTGACTGCACGGCTTCACCATGTAATCATCCGCTCCCCACTCGAGGCCTTTGACTATATCGGCTTCATCTGCCTTTACGGTGAGGATGATAATCGGTGCAGAGGAAAAAGAGCGAACCTGTTTCAGCACATCGAAACCGCTTATATCAGGAAGTCCCAAATCGAGTATCGTTATATCAGGGTCTTCGCTTTCCGCTAAATCTATACCCTTCTTCCCCAAGTGTGTGGATACTATCTGTGTATCCGGCCAGCGTATCTGCAGCGCCAGGGAAATAGACTCTACAATCCCTGAATCGTCTTCAATTATCAGCGCTTTCAACAGCTCCCCTCCGATGCCTCACTATTGGCGGTTTCCAGGGGCAGTGAGAAACCAAAAGTCGAGCCTTCGCCCACAGAGCTTTTAACCCATATCTGTCCACCATGAAGACCTACAAGCGTCTTACACAGAGCAAGCCCCAAACCCAACCCACTCAATCGCTCTCCGGTAACCTCCATGCGGTGATAAGGTTCAAACATGTGCTGTTTCCCTTCCTCAGCTATACCCGGCCCGTTATCCTCGACCTCCACTACCAGACCAGCCTCCTTCTGCGCTGCTCTCAAAGTAATCCTTCCCCCTTCAGGAGTGTAGTTCAGGGCATTGTTGAGCAGATTCAACACAACCTGCCGCAACCTGACCTTATCAGCCTCAACTAAAGGCAGCAAATCGGGCAGCTCTATAATCAGGGATTGCCCACGACTCAAAGCCACCGGAGACACATACTCTGCTGCTTCCCTAAGCAGGTGCGATATATCCGACGGCTCCATTTTCAACTGGAGCATGCCTATCTCCCCTTTCGCCAAGTCGAGAAGCTCGTCTATCCGGCTACTGAGATTGGAGGCACCCCGGCTGAGGTTTCGAGCCAGACTTAACAAAGGCTCTTCCTTGAGTTCAGAAGCTAGCACTTGACTTGAAATCACCATCGGCGTTAGCGGAGTTTTCAGCTCGTGCGCCAGTGCCCTAGCGAACTCTACTCTCCTCTTCATCTCCATTTCGAGCTGCTGTCGCAAATCTTTTTCCTGCTGATAAAGCTGCTGTAATTTCTCCGCTGCCTCTCTGCGTTCAGTAACGTCGCGGTAGCTAACGATGATTCCCTCCACTATCGGGTCGTCAAGGAGGTTTCTGGCTACGGCCTCAACAACACGCTGCGAGCCATCTTTATGCAAAACACGCACTTCTGCTCTTATTATGACAGTCGGGTTCTGCATCAACTCATTGTAGGCATTCATAGCTTTTGGCAGGTCATCAGGATGGACTGCTGAAAATCCGTTTGTATCAATTATCTCTTCCGGCTTATATCCGCGTGGAGGTTCTATAGAAGGGCTAGCGTATTTTACCATCCCATCCCGCCCGATTACTATTGTAACGTCGAGTGCGTTTTGGGTGAGGGCCCGGAAATATCTTTCGCTGTTCTTCAACCTCTCTTCTACCTGCTTGCGCTCAGTGATATCGCGGAAGTTAACAATTATGCCTGCAACTATTGGATCGTGCAATAGATTTCGAGCAGAGCCTTCCACATAATGCCACAAGCCATCCTTCCAAAGGCCACGGAACTCCGAATGTACCGTAGCACCGGGACTCGTTTTCATCTCTTCGAACTGCCGCGCCAGACGTGGCAAATCGTCGGGATGGACAAACTCGAAAATGCTACTTCCCTGCCTGAGTTTCGGAGAGTATTTTGTCACGTGCCTTGCTGAGGGGCTTTGGTACCGTATCTTGCCATCGCTATCAAGAACGACGATGACTTCCTGAGAGTTTTCGATGAGCGATCGGAAATATTTTTCGCTTTCCCGCAGAACCAGTTCAATCTGCTTGCGTTCAGTGATCTCGTGCTGCAGCCGCTCATTTGTTTCTCTCAGCTCAGCGGTGCGTTTCGCTACCAGCTTCTCAAGATGGCGGCGGTGTTCGGCCAATTCCCGCTGCATCTCCTTCTGTCCGGTGATATCCTTGAAGAAAAGCACTGTTGCTATATTACCATCGTAGCTCATGGTGCTTGCACTAGCTTCGATGGGCAGCGATGTGCCATTCTTACGCAGCACCGTGGTCTCATAATAACTGAGCACTTGCTTCCCACTTTGTCTTTCTCGATACCGTTCCCTCAGCTTAGTAAGTTCAGAAGTATCAAAGAAATCCCAAACAGACATTCCAAGCACCTCGCCAGGCATATAACCCGCCATCTTACAGGCTTCATCACTGGCGAATACAATGGTTGCTTCCTGCTCTGCAGTGTTTTGCAGGACGATGATTCCATGCCCGGCTCTGCCCAGGGTTTCAACCAGAGCCCTGTGCCATTCCTCTGAGCCTTTTAATGATTCAGCCCCAGTCGGACCTGATATCTTTCTCGCAACCTTACTTTTGCCTGCCATTGCATCCACTCCTCCACTCACGCTGGTTGACAGCCTTTAATATCACTTGCGCTTCCTTGCCTTCACCGGCACCCGCACAGCGGCCTTGCCCCCGGCCAGCTCCACGCCCTTCTTGAAGGCACGGAGATTCAAATCTAAGTCTTTCGGGGACACGATTTCCTTTATCGACTCCTCGAAATTCTTCATTTTAATGGGAACCATCCCCGAGCCGGCGAGGGCACCCACCATAACTACGTTGGCTGCGAGACCTGTCTCACCCTCCTCAATGGCTTTGACCACTCTGACTTCCGCTACCAGTTCCCCCAGCTTTTGCACAACCTCCTCCACGGGAGGATACTTGGCCTGCCCCGAGAGCACCCAGATGGGATAGATGGGCCTGGGGCTGACGATAACCCTGGTAGCTGGGCTGCCGTAATCGGCGATAATGCGCAGAGCTTCTATGGGCTCCAATCCAACGATAATATCTGCCTCGCCTTCGGGTATCAGCGGGCCGCACTGCGCCTTCGCGGAGAAACGCACATGGCTCATCACCGGGCCTCCCCTCTGGGAAGCGCCGTAGGTCTCTCCCACCGTGACATATAGTCCTTCCTTTATGCCGGCTGTAGCCACTATCTGTGAAGCTAGGATGTTACCCTGGCCGCCGACGCCTGCTATGATTAGATTCAGCGGGTCCTTCTCTAACGTCATGACGCAGCCCCCCGAACTTTGATAGCCCCTCCGGGGCAAAGCGTAGCGCAAACTCCGCAGCCAGTGCACACAACCTCGTCAATCTTCGCCTTCTGCGCCCTCTGATCCCAGATTATGCCGGGGCAGTTGAACACCCTGCTGCAGAACCTGGCACAGCCGCAGTCATCGCCGATACATCTGGCCTGGTCAACATAGTATTTTTTCTGCAGCTTCTCCTTGGCCTCGATGCGGAAGCACCTTCTGCGGAAGACCATCACCCGGGGGCCGTCCTCCTGAAGCATATCGTAAAGCTCCTGCACCGCCTGACTTATCTCGAAGGGGTCCTTCACCCTGACTTCGACACCAATGCCCCTGCATATATTCTCGATTTCCACGGTAGGCGCGGGCTTGCCTAACGCGTCGAACCCGGAGCCCGGGTGAGGCTGGAAACCTGTCATCGCTGTGCCGCCGTTGTCCAGCACCACCATCAGGACATTGCTGTTGTGAACCTGAGCGTTGATGAGCGCCGGGATGGCAGCATGATAGAAGGTAGAGTCACCGCAGACTGCGATCACAGGCTGATTGAAAGCGAATCTGTCGAGCTTGCCGAACCCATTGGCCAGGCCGATGCCGCCGCCCATACAATGAATGGTCTTCAGTTGAAACCAGCCCGCCGGACCTGCTCCTATGGCATAGCATCCTATGTCGCCGGTAACAAAGCCGTCCCGCCCGTCCAGCTTGAGGGCGGACTTTATAGCCCAAAGAGATGCCCTGTGCGGGCAGCCGGTGCAGAATGTGGGCATCCGGGGAGGTATATAGGTTAGTGCTAACCCTTTTGCTTGCTCCACATATTTTTCGTCTCTGGCCTTGAGTTGCACACCCTTGATGCTCGCCAAGGCAGTAGCGACTTTATCCTGATTCATCTCGCCATAAGCCGGGCGATGTCCCGATTTTGCGCCATAGACCTCGATGGGCCCCAAGGTCTTGGCCTGCTCTGCCAGCAGGATTTTTATGTTCTGCTCCAGGAAAGGGTCTACCTCTTCAACGATGAGTAGCTCGTTGACATTTTTCAGGTGGTCGACGATGAATTTCTCGGGAAGCGGCCAGGTGGTGCCGATTTTCAGAATCCCCACCTTAGCCTCAAGTCCCAGCGCTGCAACCGCCTCCCGGGAATAGAGCCAGCCTGTGCCGCTGGTCACTATGACGAATTTCGCCTTCTTAGGGCCGACATAGAAGTTGAACGGGGATGACTCAAATTCTTCCCGTGCCTGCTCTAATTTCTGGTGAAGAGCGGCATGCTGCGCAGCCGCGAAGGCCCCGGATATGTAGACTCCTTCGAATTTGGCTTTCCTCGTCTTTTCGGGAAGTACGCCGAGCTTAACGTTTCCCCTGCTGTGAGATAGCCGGGTGACACTCCTGAGTATGCAGGGCAGACCGAGCTTCTCGGAAAGCTCGAACGCCCACTTCGTCATATCCTTAGTCTCCTGAAAGTCCGCCGGCTCCAAAAGAGGCAGGTCGGCGTACCTGGCATAGCTCCGGCTATCCTGCTCGTTGCTGCTGGATATCGCTGAGGGATCATCCCCTGCCACCAGTACAAGGCCGCCATTGGTGCCGGCGAGGTTGACCGTCATCAGAAAATCAGCACACACGTTGACGCCGTTCTGCTTCATGGCTACTAACGCCCTCAGGCCGGCGAGGGAGGCGGCAGTCGCTGCCTCGAAGGCCACAATCTCGTTGGTAGACCATTCAGCATATATACCGAAACGCTCAGACACACGCGCCAGGGACTCGGGAACCTCCGTAGCAGGAGTACCCGGATAAGAGGCGCAGAAGTCAACACCAGCCTCGATAGCGCCCCGGGCGATGGCTTCATCACCCATCACAAGCACAGTTTTGCCTGGTTTATCCAGCTCTAGTGTCCCCATATTGCACCCCTAAAGGAACTTTTTCTTCTCCTGAGCGCTGAGACGAAGATATAACAGGTTCTTCTTGTCGTTAGTTCTCTTCTGTATTGCGTCCACCGCCCTCTTCTTCTTGATGGATGACGCCTGTTTCAGGTGCTCCAACCTCGTTTTCTCGAGAGGTTTGGTATTGATGACGCCTGCCTTCTTGGCCTTATCAATGAATTTCTTGCCCACCGGGGTTCTGACAATCAGGGTGTTCCAGTCCTCGATTCCTTCCACCATGCCCACCGATATGTCGGCAAACTCGGAGGTCATATCGTAGCAGACGCCGCAGGTAGGCTTGATGAATTTTCTGACCTCATCCAGAGAGAATCTGATGTCGCCCGCTGCTGTCTCCACCACCATGACGTTGGCCGGAGGAGGCGGGATGTCGATACGCTTGACCTGAGAGAGGTCTACCTTACCTTTGAGGAACTCGGAGAAACCTTTATAGGACAGCGCCCAGGTGCAAAAAAGCCCTATAGCTAGTTTTACACTTTTGGCCCCGGTCTCGTGTTCTGAAGCCTGCATCTTCCTCAGCGCCAGTACCTGGCAGGGGATGCCAACGAGGCCAATGGAGTTTTTACCTTGCTTTGCCGCCTCGTTCATTTTTGCCAGCGTAGCTGAGGATACGTAGTTCGACCCCGCGCATTCCTGCGACTGCGTGCTCTCCTCAACCACAACCGATGCAGGCATCACGGCCCCATCGAAGGGCCTAGTG
>DAOUMT010000165.1:0-3494 GCA_034409195.1 Dehalococcoidia bacterium | reverse complement strand
ATATAGGACTCACCGGCACCACTCTTACCCTGGGCAAGCTCAGCGGCAGACACGCATTCAAAGCCCGGCTCGAGATACTGGGTTATACCCTGAGCGACGAAGAGTTCACCCGTGCTTTCACGGCTTTCAAGGAGCTGGCGGATAAGAAGAAGGAAATCTCAGACCGTGATATTGAGGCGCTGGTCGCTGAGGAAATGCGCACTTTCTCCGAGACTTATCACCTTGACCACGTGCAGGTCTCCTGCGGGGACCACCTTGTGCCCACTGCCTCGGTAAGGTTGATCGGACCGGGAGGGCAGCTTTTGGCCGATGCCGCCCTGGGTACAGGTCCCGTGGACGCTGTTTATAAGGCGATAAACCGTCTCGTCGGCGTGCCTAACAATCTCACAGAGTTCAGCGTGAAGTCGGTTACCGCAGGCATAGACGCCATGGGCGAGGTAACGATCCGGATAGAGAGCGGGGGCAGAACATACACCGGCCGTGGGGCAGCCACAGACATCATTGTCGCCTCGGCTAAGGCTTATATGAACGCCCTCAACCGCCTCCTGTCAGCTATGCAAAGGCGGGAGTGAATGCTATAGCATTTAGTTGACCAACCTGTAGGGGCGCGGTGACCGCGCCCTATTAGTCCGTGGAGATTTTAAATGACCTTAGCCGAAAAAATCCTGGCCGCCCACTGCGGCAAAAAGAAAATAAGCCCCGGTGAACTGATAAACGTCAGGGTTGACTTGGTCTTGTCCAACGATATCACTGCGCCCATAGCTATCAAAGAGTTCCGCCGCATCGGGGTTAAAAAGGTGTTCGACCCCAAAAAAGTGGTCATGGTGCCCGACCATTTCGTGCCGAACAAGGACATTGCTTCCGCCGAACAGGCTAAGATGATGAAGGAGTTCGCCCTGGAGCAAAATCTGGTCTACTTCGAGGTAGGCGAGATGGGCATCGAGCACGTGCTTCTGCCCGAGAAAGGCCTGGTGCTGCCCGGGGACGTGGTCATCGGCGCCGATTCCCATACCTGCACTTACGGCGCTCTGGGAGCCTTCGCTACAGGGATGGGCTCCACCGACATCGCCGCTGCCATGGCAACTGGCGAGATATGGATGAAAGTGCCCCCGACCATCAAGTTCATCTATAACGGAAAATTGCGCAAATGGGTCAGCGGCAAGGATTTGATACTCTACACCATCGGCGACATCGGCGTAGATGGCGCCACCTACGCCTGCATGGAGTTCACCGGAGATGCCATAAGTAAGCTCTCCATGGACAGCCGCTTCACTATGTCCAACATGGCCATCGAGGCTGGAGCCAAGGCAGGCATCTTCCCTGTCGACGAGAAGACCTTAGATTATATAAAGTCAAAGGCTGAGCGACCCTATAAGGTCTATGAGTCAGATAAGAATGCCCAGTATGCCAGGGTTATTGAATACGACGTCTCTAAGATAGAGCCCCAGGTAGCCTTTCCCCACAAACCTTCGAATACCAAGCCCATCAGCAAAGCGGGCAAGGTTGAAATCGACCAGGTGGTCATCGGCAGTTGCACCAACGGCCGCCTTGAGGACTTGCAGATAGCTGCGAAGGTACTCAGGGGCAGGAAAGTAAATAAACGCGTGCGCTGCATCATCATTCCCGGCTCACAAAATGTCTATTTGCAGGCTCTAAGTAAAGGTCTGGTAAAACTGTTTATAGAGTCAGGCGCGGTAGTGAGCACGCCCACCTGCGGGCCCTGTCTGGGCGGCTACATGGGGGTGCTTGCTGCAGGAGAGCGCTGCGTCTCCACAACCAACCGCAACTTTGTAGGCCGTATGGGCAGCCCACAGTCTGAAGTCTATCTGTCTAACCCAGCCGTCGCCGCCGCCAGCGCCGTGTTGGGGAAGATTGGTGGGCCGGAGGAGGTAGTCCATTAATATAGCATTGCCAGACTCTTTACTATGTCATTGCGACCCTGAGCATAGCGAAGGGGAAGCAATCTCATCGCACTCGTTTGAGCTATGGGCACGTAGAGATTGCCACGTCGTCCCGATGAATCGGGACTCCTCGCAATGACATGTAGGGGCGCATGGCATGCGACCTATCAAGTTTTCTGCGGATGTTATCATCCTCGAGTGAGGAGAGAAGAAGGATGAGAAGGCCAGAAACTGTTAAGCGGATAAAAAATCGCGTCGATGCGCTTAAGGGGCAATTTGACGAATATGTAGAAGTATTCAATATTAGAAACCTTTTTACCGGACCTAATGGGGTCTCCATAGAATGGGGCCTGTGGTAACAAAGCTTGCTGAAATTGAGGATATTAAAGAAAGATTTCGGAAACAAAAGGATCAAATTGAAATGCTTCAGAGTATCGAAATTGACAACATACCAAGCGACAAGATTGAATCTATTACTCAAAGCTTATGGGATGTTATTGACAATCTCCAAATTGGGAAAGGAGAAACCAAGATAGTTGCTGGCTCGAAAGCACTTCATCATCTTCTACCGAATCTAGTACCGCCCATCGATAGCGAATACACTCTAAAGTTTTTCTACGATAACAGGGGTACGGCATTGAACCAAGGCGATAGTACTGCTTTTAGAGAAATCTATCCTCACTTCCACAAAATTGCATCTACTTGTAGCAACGCAATTGGAAAACATATAGGTCACGGAATGAACACAAGTAAAACAAAGGTCATTGACAATGCAATTGTGGGATTTGTTTTAAAAGAGCTGCCCTAAGCTTTTCAAATCGCATGACTGACAGACCACGGATGATGTTAGCCTTTAAAGGGAGACCGAGATGAAACTTCGTGGTAAAGTCCATAAATACGGCGATGATGTCAATACTGACGTCATCATACCAGCACGCTATCTGAATGTGTACGAACCTGCTGAATTGGCACAGCATGTCATGGAGGACTTGGATCATGACTTTCTTAAGACGGTCAAGCCGGGTGACATCATCGTAGCCGGCACTAACTTTGGCTGCGGCTCGTCGCGAGAGCATGCTCCGCTCGCTATAAAGGCCGCAGGCATAAGCTGCGTCATCGCCAAGAGCTTCGCCCGCATCTTCTACCGCAACGCCCTCAACATTGGACTGCCTATCCTGGAATGCGAGGAGGCTGTAGATAAAACACGGGCAGGCGATACACTTGAAGTGGAACTCTCCACAGGTGAAATCAAGAACATCGCCAGAGGTCTTACCTTTAAAGCAAAACCATTCCCTGATTTCATGCTAGAACTAATCAAGGCAGGCGGGCTGATTGAGTACACTAAACGCAAGATAGCAGCAAAGAGGAGCAATTGATGAAATACGACATAGCTGTTCTGCCAGGGGATGGCATCGGACCAGAAGTGGTAGCCCAAGCAACCAAGGTGCTTGAGGCCATTGGGCGCAAATTCAAACACGACTTCGTCTTCCACCGGGGAGACGTGGGCGGAGCTTCCATAGACAAGTACGGCGAGGCACTGACCAGAGACACCTTGAAAATATGCAAGAAATGTAACGCCGTGCTTCTGGGAGC
>DAOUMT010000164.1:0-2255 GCA_034409195.1 Dehalococcoidia bacterium | reverse complement strand
GCCTCAGGGGCAGGCAGCCCGGCCAGTGGCCTCATTCTAGGAGGTAAATAATGAGCATGGCTTATGATACGGAACATCCTGTACCCATGCCCCCCATTCTCTGGGATAACAAGGGCTTTTGGGAAGGCGTTAAAAAACACGAGTTGGTCTTTCAAAGATGCAAACAGTGCGGTGCCTGGCTTCACCCCCCGAGGCCTGCGTGTCCCAAGTGCCGTTCCTTTGAAAAGGAGTGGGCACCCTCAACGGGGAAGGGGAGTGTGTATAGCTTTGTTACCTATCGCGAGTCGCCTCATCCCGCTTTCAAAGCGCCATATTCAGTGGTGCTGGTGGAGTTGGAAGAAGGAGTGCGGCTGATCAGCAATATGGTTGATGTAAATCCGGAGCAGATATTCATCGGCATGCCTGTGGAGGCGGTCTTCGATGACATATCCGAGGGCCTCACCCTCCCCAAGTTCAGAAAGGTGGGTTAGAATGGATTTCGCCCTGAGTGAAGAGCAGGAGATGTTGAAGAAATCGGCGCGAGATTTCCTCAGCGTTGAGTGCCCCAAAAAATTGGTGAAGGAGCTGGAGGCCGGGGAATCGGGTTACTCTCCCGAGCTGTGGCAGAAGATGGCCGGGCTGGGCTGGACGGGGCTTGCGCTGCCTGAAGAATACGGCGGGGTCGGCCTGAGCCTGCTCGACATGGCGGTGCTATTTGAGGAGTTTGGGCGTGCTGCCATGACTGAGCCTATGTTCAGCACTATAGCTTTGGGGGCGCTGCCGATTCTGCAATGGGGAACCGAGGAGCAGAAAAAGAAATTACTTCCCAAAGTGGCGGCTGGCAAGCTACTCTTGACCATGGCGCTGGCAGAGCCGGGTGTAAACGAGGACCCCATGTTCGTCACCACTCGCGCTATGACAAAGGACGATGGCTTTCTGATCCATGGCACCAAGCTTTTTGTTCCCTTCGCACATATCGCAGATTATCTGCTTGTGGTGGCAAGGACAAAGGGAGTTGCCGGCGATAAAATAGGCATCACCGTTTTCATCGTTGATAGAAAGTCTCAAGGCGTTAGCATTGTCCCGCTGGCAACGATAGCCGCCGACAAGCAGTTCGAGGTAAATTTCGATAAGGTTTTCGTCCCGTCTAAAAATATACTTGGAAGCCTGCACAACGGCTTGCCTTTAGTCAGAGAAACGCTTAAAAAGGCGACGGCGATACAGTGCGCCGAGATGGTAGGCATAGCACAGCAAGAGTTGGAGATGACAGCCGAACATACCAGGAATCGAATACAGTTCGAGCGCCCCCTCGGTACATTCCAGGCTGTGCAGCACAGTCTGGCCGATATGTTCGTCGATGTAAATGGCGCCCGTTGGACCACATATCAAGCTGTCTGGCGTCTGAGCGAGGGCCTGCCTGCTGACCGTGAGGTAGCCGTCGCCAAGGCATTTACCAATATCGCCTGCCAGCGGGTTGCTTTCACTGCCCAGCAGCTGCACGGCGGCCTCGGCGTTGATAAAGACTACGACCTCCATTTCTATTTCCGTCGTGCCAAGGCCTTTGCCCTGACCTTGGGCAGCACACCCTTTCATTTGAAGACGATCGAGGCAGAAATAGGTAGCTAGAGCCAGGAATACAATCGAGGAAGGTGATAGAATGTTAGTCGGAGGCTGTGACGTAGGCTCAGCCACAGGCAAGGCCGTGGTGATGAGAGATGGTGAGATCGTTTCCTATGAAATCATACCGTCCACAACCAAGCCCGAAGTGACTGCACGAACGGTTATGGATAAGGCTATTGAGAAGGCTGGCCTATCATCAATCGCAGATCTTGAATATATCGTCGGCACCGGATATGGTAGACTAAAGGTTCCTTTCGCCAACGAGAATGTCTCAGAGATTACATGCCACGCCCGTGGTGCGCAGTGGCTTTTACCTACCGTTAGAACGGTAGTGGATATCGGAGGTCAGGACTGCAAGGTGATGTCGCTCGGAGCAAACGGTAAGGTGCTGGAGTTCGTTATGAACGACCGGTGTGCTGCCGGTACAGGCAGGTTCTTCGAAGCCATGGCGAGGGCTCTCGACTGTGGACTCCAGGGGCTGTCTGATCTATCGCTCCAGGGCAAGAACCCGGCAACCATCTCAAGCCAGTGCAGCGTGTTCGCCGAGTCGGAGGTGGTGACCCTGGTCAATGAGGGCATGGAACTTGCCGACATAGTAGCAGGTCTCCATGCTTCGATAGCCAGCAGGCTGAACTCAATGGTGCGGAAGGTAGGGC
>DAOUMT010000163.1:0-17427 GCA_034409195.1 Dehalococcoidia bacterium | reverse complement strand
AATCCAGCACCCTGTACGGAGGCAAAAATCCCATTTCTTTACCCTTTTCAGTCATCCCCTTTCGTGTCAAGCTTTGTTTTGTCTGTCGAGCTCTGACGTCTTTCTGCGAAAATAAACTTTTTACCGTTCGCCCTGAGCCTGTCGAAGGGTGAACGGCCCGTTCATGGTTCGACAGGCTCAGGACAGGGCTCACCACGAACGGATTGCAATGCAACTAGGAGAGCTTCTGTTTAGTCCTGGAGATCAGCTGATCCTGTACCTCTTTGTGCAAGTCGATGAAATAGGCGCTGAACCCGGCTATCCTGACTATCAGGTTCTGATGGTTCTCGGGGTATTTCTGAGCATCCCGCAGCACTTCGTCATGAATCACATTCCCTTGAATATGATGGATGCCCAGGTCGACGAACGTCTTGAGATATCCCACGAACTTCGACCTGTTATCGCCTTCGAGAGATTCGGGCGTCCACCTCTGATTAAACAGGTGGTTGAAGGTCAGCAACGGCTCGACCTTGGCAACCGATTTGAGAACGGCCGTGGGCCCTTTCTTATCGGTGCCGGGCAGCGGAGAGATGGTACCATCGTTGAACAAATCACGGTTCTGCCTGCCGTCCAGTGTAGCGCCGGTGAAGCCGCTAAAGTTGAAATAGCTTACACTGCCGCTCCCGTCACAGGTTACGTTATGCCCGTATATCGTTTTGAAGGCATGCATTGTCTGGCATGTTCTGATATGGACGTCCCTGGCGAAAAGGTCAACGTAATCGTCATCGTTACCGAATTTAGGAGCATCGAGGAACTTTCTGCGGAGCTCTTCATGGTCTTCCCAGTTATCCTTGAGAGCCTGCAGAAGCTCTGCCATGGTGGCTATCTTATCTTCAAAGACCAGCTTTTTCATCGCCACCAGCGAGTTCACTACTGTCGTCTGACCGACGGGCTGCATATTCGTCTTATGCCAGTAATGCAATTCCCGGAGATCGGTGGCATTTTGAATGCAGCCGTCGAGCATAGCCGAGTTGAAGGGCTGAGGCAGCCACTGCTCTTCCAGGGCATCTGTTATGTTCGCCAAGGTGACCACCTTTTCGGCAAAGAACTTAACCTGCTGCAGATATGCCCGGATGACGTCTTCGATCGAGGTAAAGGTAAGCGGATCGGGGGTCGGAGCGCCTATTTGTTTCCTATCAAAAAATTTATAGTCTTTTCCTTGATTCAGGACATACTCCAGGCATTTGGGCAGGGCGAATCCCATGCCCGAGATGGCACGGTGGCTCATGGGCTTGCCGACTACGGTGTGTCTCAGGCAGTCCTCAACTGCCCAGTTACGCGCATCTTCAACCGGGCAACCTTTGCTCATCAGATACGGCACCATGTACTCATCGTTAAAGATGCCATAGTGACCGGCGTCCTGCCTGAGAACGTCTGTGAACCGGTAAAGGAACTCATCCGGGGTATTGCGGTGGAGTCTCACGCATATCATAGGTTCGGTTAGCTTCAGAGACTTGACGCTGTCCATGAGTATGTAAGTCAACTCGTTGGTGACGTCTTTCCCCAGGCTGTCCTGGCCGCCGATAGTCAGATAGCGCAGGGTGGCCTTGGAAGCGCTGGCCATAATCGGCGGATTCAGGTCGGGATGCTCTGTGAGTTTGATCCAGATGTGTTCCAGCAGCTCCTGCGCTTCTTTCGGGGTTATCCTGCCCTCATCCTTGTCTTTCTTAAAAAACGGATAGAAGAGGTAGTCGAACCTGTCACCGATGCCGGCAGTCTGCATGTCGATAACCCTGTTGATGAGGAAAATGAAATACCAGAACTGCAGGGCTTCAAAAAATGTCCGTGGCGGGTTCTCGGGCACCCACTCACACGCGTCCGCGATTTGTTCCAGCTCTTTTCGCCTCTCCGCGCTCGCTTCGCGAGCCATGGCTCGGGCGAGTTCGGCATACCTCTTGCTCCACCTGATACCTGCTTCGAGAGTTATTATGACTCCTTCCAGGAACGCTTTCTTCTTCAGGAATTCCCGGGGATTGTCTCGGATAAGGTTTCTATCGCTTTTTATTTCAGCCAGCTTGTCCTGGGCTTGTTTCAGTATCCCTTTTAGCCCGATTTTGAATAGTTTCTCGTAATCAGGCATCTGGCCAGCATGATAGCCATGCACCCAGATGAATACACCCTGATTGAAGTACGACCAGTAGGGCTTATCTTCGTCGGCAAGCATGAAACGCTCGAGACCTTGTGTGGACTTGTTCAGCCAGTACTTGTTGATCTCGTGCATCTCGGCTCGTTCTTCGTCGGTCAACATGCTTTTATAGCCCATGTCGATGGCCTTGTCGAGCCAGCGGCTGTACAGCTCGGGGTAGCTGATGGTGTGATCCGGAGTTCTTGACGAATTACCGACTATGCGGTCATGCTCACCTATATACAAAGACATATTGTCCAGGAAATTGGCCAGTGCTTTCGCTCTTCGAATTACTATGGGTTCGCCGTCATTCTCCTTGTACGCCTGAGTTACCAGGCGGGCGCGCTGGATATCAATCTTGAGGCCGGGGCGCAGGTCACTTACCTGGTTTCGTATTTCCTGCTCGTCGAGCCTGCGGCCGGCACGCTGCTGACCGCCCATCCCGCTCCTGTAGCGCGCCTGGTCTGCCAACCTCTCGGTTAACCTTTTCTCATCCACCACAGTCATCTTCTAACCTCCGTGAGCCCTTTGCCGCAGCGTGATTTGCTCAGGCAATCCTTTGTTTCGTCCTGGTGATAATCTGTTCCTGCACTTCGCTGTTCATGTCCACAAAGTAAGCGCTGAAACCGGCGACCCTGACAATCAGGTCCTGGTGGTTGTCTGGACGAACCTGGGCATCTCGCAAAATCTTATCGTCGATAATATTGAACTGGATATGGTGAATGCCAAGGTCGACGAAAGTCCTGAGATATGCCACGAACTTCGACCTGTTGTCGCCTTCCAGGAATTCAGGCATGACCCTCTGATTGAAAAGGTGGTTGAATGTTACCATAGGGTCTATCTTGGAGACAGATTTCAGCACGGCGGTTGGCCCTTTTTTGTCCGTGCCGATCTCCGGCGAAATAGTTCCGTCATTAAACAGGCCGCGGTCCTTCCTTCCGTCCGGGGTTGCTCCGGTAAGCCCTGCGAAGTGGAAATAGCTGGCGCCTCCGCTGCCATCGCAAGTAACCTTGTGGCCGTATATCGTTTTGAAACCCTGCATCACCTGGCAGGTTTTAATGTGGATATCCCTGGCGAAAAGGTCAACGTAATCGTCGTCGTTGCCGAATTTGGGGGCGTTCAGGAACATACTGCGCAGCTCTTCATGGCCTTCCCAGTCATCCCTGAGCGCCTGCAGAAGCTGCGCCATGGTGACTTTCTTTTCCTCAAATACCAGCTTCTTCATCGCTACCAGCGCGTTGACCACAGTGGTATGACCGACGGGCTGGATATTGGTCTTGTGCCAGTAATGAAGCTCTCTGACGTCCATGGCATTCTCGATGCAGCCATCAAGGAGAGCGGAGTTAAAAGGCTGCGGCAGCCACTGCTCTTCGATAGCGTCGGTTATATTGCTGAAAATCACTATCTTCTCAGTGAAGAATCTCACCTGCTCAAGATAAGCATTGACCATATCGTCAATGGAAGTGAACGTCAGCGGGTCAGGAGTAGCAGCTCCTATCTGCTTACCGTCGAAGAACTTGTAGTCTTTTCCCTGATACAGGGCGTATTCCAGGCACTTGGGGAGCATGAAACCCGGACCGGCGATGGCTCTGTGCCCCATAGGCTTACCAACCACCGTATGTCTCATGCAGTCCTCGACAGCCCAGTTCCTGGCATCCTCCACTGAAAAACCCTTGCTCATCAGATACGGTACCATAAACTCATCGTTGAAGATGCCGTAGTGACCGGCATCCTGCCGCAGGATATCTGTGAACCGATAAAGAAACTCGTCCGGAGTATTGCGGTGAAGTCTAACTACCATCATGGGCTCGACCAGCTTCAAAGCTTTGACGCTGTCCATGATTATGTAGGTCAGCTCGTTGGTAGCGTCCCGTCCCAGATGGTCCTGGCCCCCGATTGTTATGTATCTAGGGGTGGTATGACCGCCGCTGGCCATTATGGGTGCATTGAAATCCGTCAGTTCGGTAAGCTTCAGCCAGATGTGCTCGATTAGCTCCTGAGCTTCCTCCGGGGTTATTTGTCCCTGTTCCTTGTCTTTTTTATAGGATGGATACCAGATATAGTCAACCCTGTCGCCTATCCCCACTGTCTGGATATCGAGTACTCTGACCAGAAGCATAATGAGGAACCAGCACTGCAGGGTCTCGAAAAATGTCCGGGGAGGATTGCCCGGGACCCATTCACAGGCCTCAGCGATCTGCTCCAGCTCCTTTTTCCTCTTCTCGTTTTCTTCCACAGCAGCCATTGCCCGGGCCAACTCCGAATATCTCTTAGCCCACCTGATGGCTGCTTCAGTGCTTATAATGACAGCTTCCAGGAAAGCTTTCTTCTTCAGGAAATCTCTAGGGTTATCGCGGATCAACCCTCTATTGGCCTTTACTTCATTTAGTTTGTCCTGGGCTTCCTTAAGTATGCCGTTCAAACCAATCCTGAATATCTTCTGGTAATTCGGCATCTGGCCGGAGTGCGCGCCGTGCACCCAGATGAACGCTCCTTGATTCATGTAAGACCAATAGGGCTTGTCTTCCTCTTGCACCAGAAAACGCTCAGTCCCATGTATCGACTTGTTCATCCAGTATTTGTTAATCTCGTGCATCTCCGCTCTATGTTCATCGGACAGCATTTCTCTGTAGCCCATATCGATGGCCTTGTCCACCCAGCGGCAGTACAGCTCGGGATAGCTTATCGTATGGTCGGGGGTTATAGCGGTGTTGCCTGCAATCCGGTCGTGCTCCCCTATATATATGGTCATGTTATCCAGATGATTGGCCATAGCTTTGGCCCTTCTAATAACAATGGGCTCTCCCTCGTTATCCTTGTAGGCTTGCGTTACATAGCGGGCGCGCTCGATATCAAGCTTCAACGTTCGCCGGATGTGACTTATCTTGCCCAATCTTTCTTCTTCCTCGACACGATAGTCACGCTGTCCCATAATTGTTCTGTAACGGAACCGGTCTGCCAGTTTTTGGGTCAACCTCTTCTCTGAAACCGTGGCCATCTTTAGCCTCCCTCTCCCCGTGGTCAGTAACTATTAAAGACTTGAGGTTATATTCCGGAAGCTGTTCTCGCGTTCGTAGCGTCTATCAGGCAATTGTATGTGGAATTGCTCTACTACGTTTGTTTCTAGCATTAATCTGTACATTTGTCAAGTTGAGCATGAACCACCTACCCCCATTGCGGACACGCCTCAAGCGGACTGGCATTATCCTGGAAAAATTGTGAATCTCCGCTTCCCATTTGTAAACGGTTTTGCCGAATTTTTCTTGACATCCCCAGTGGTTAGTGTTATAAGTCAGGGCAATACGCACTTCCCATAAAAGATTGTAAGTTTGCCCCTTCATTTTTCGTTCTCTCAGTTGATGGGAGAACGCTGTTTCAACTAAGTACATTTCGTGAGATAGTTTTCTTATCAGTTGGGCTATCGCATTCGTTTTTCACCGCAGTTCCAGGGCGACAGAGTAAGGAGGTGAAATTTTTAGAAGACACTGAGTTTGTCCTGAATATACGAGTAACAGGATACAAAGGTGCGTTGTATTACGGATTACCCTTGCAGCAAAGGAGGATGGGAGCCATGATTTACCTACATGAGCCCATAATTGTCAAGCCGGGGATGGTCGATGAATATGTGTGGGCAGTCGGCAGGTACTGTGTGCCCGGGTGGACCAAGTATGTGTCCGTAGCGGGTGCTTTCAAAAGTTTCGGCCATTATAATGAAGCTATATTTGTATGGGAGTACCTCGCAGGCGTGGAGGGTATAGATACCTGTGGCGCATACGCTCTGACCGACAGGGAGGGAATGGCATGGCAGAGGCTGGCGGAGAAGTACCGAGAAAACTGGCATAGCCAGTGGGTCGAAGGCGTTTCTTTCTCCCCGACCGTAGCAACGATAAAAGAGCGCCAGAAGAAGGGCGATTTCGTGGGGAACTCAATTTATTACTGGGAGCTTACCAAGGTGTTGCCGGGTAAGGTAGAAGAGTATCTGGAGGCGATGGAAAAGGAGCTAGTGCCCATGGAAGAAAAGCGCGGCATGAAGCTCGCCGGCTGCTACCGCTGGTTCTCCGGCTGTGGCGAACCTAATGAGGTCCGGAGCTTCTGGTCGTTGAAGAACTGGGCTCACTGGGGAAAGATACTCGAAGAGCGTGCCAGAGACCGTTCCTTTCAACGCTGGGCGGAGAAAGCGATATCGCTGCGTACGGAGTGGAGCTACACATTCTGGGTTCCGGCTGAGTGGTCGCTTCTAAAATAGATACTAGGAGATGGGGTACAGTTTAAAGCTCCGGAAACAAGAGGAGGATTCAATGCTTTATCTTGCGGAAAATCTAACGATTATCCCCCATGGAGGTTTTGGAGGGGAGTTGCACAGCATAATAAAGACCGACTATATGCCTGATGTGGAGAAGAAAGGTATGCGATTGGTCGGGTTATTTGTTATAGGAATTCGTTATAACGAGCATTTTGCTCTCTGGGAGCTTGACGATTGGTCTACTTTGGACCGGATACAAGAGCTCCATGAGAAGGATTTTTGGATGGAGAACTGGAAGCTGGAATCTGTCCAGTACCGGACTGACTGGGTGAGACGAATCCTGCAGCCCACCGCGTTCTCGCCCAACCTGGAAGAGATCAAGCGTGACGACAAATACAGGTCTACCATATACCTCTTCTCTCAGTCCAGGTTGCTCCCGGGCAAAGAGAGCGAATATATCAGCTCCGTAGAGAAAGAGATGATGCCTATGGCAAAAAGATGGGGACGGAACCTGGTCGGCTGTTACAGGACAGTGGCAGGGCAGGCGGATAGCAATGAGCTTATTGAGATATGGACGACTGGCAACTCAAACACTGAATACGGCGCTATTCGTCAGGCTGCGCAAAACGACCCCGCCCTCAAGCAATGGGAGGCTAAGGTGGGAGCCTGGCGTACCCAGCGACAGTGCAGGCTGTTATTCGGAGTAGTTGATTTCTCGCCGTTGCGTGCGATGGATGAATATATTCAAGCCTTAGACCTGATGAAAGCCGGGTAAGGATAGCCACCAGAAAATGGCGAGACTGAGTCGGCTTCCAGGTCATTTATGAGGGAAAATAATGAGCCATAAGAAGTCAAAGACTCTTCGTACTCGATTGTGTGATTTATTGGGTATTGAGTATCCTATCATTCTGGCCGGTATGGGTGGTGTCTGTGGCCCTACCCTGGTCGCAGCAGTGTCGAATGCGGGCGGATTAGGTGTTTTAGGTGCAGCAGGGCTAAATCCTATCCAATTGCGTGATTGGATTAAGAAGACCAGGAGCCTCACTAACAAGCCTTTCGGCGTTGACCTGCTGATTCCGCATCTAGACCTTCCGCCAATTTCAGGCAGATTTTCCCTTTCTGATTTGAGGGCCTTTCTGCCCGCGGAGCAATTAGCCTTCGCCGATAACCTTAAGAGCGAGATTGGCATACCAGATGTGGAAATTCCACCCATTGAGGTGGAATCCGAATTGCTTTCAGGTGCAAAGAAATTGATTGATGTGGTAGTGGAGGAAAGAGTCCCAGTTCTGGCAACAGGGCTGGGCAATCCAGAATACGCAGTGCCTCAGGCGCATGCTAAGGGCGTGAAAGTCATCGGACTGGTGGGCAACGTTAAAAACGCTCGCCGCCTTGCTGAGGCAGGAGTCGATGTTATTGTGGCTCAAGGATATGAATCTGGAGGACATACCGGGCGTATAGGCACGCTGGCGCTAATTCCTCAAGTAGTTGATGCTGTCAAACCTTTGCCTGTGGTGGCTGCCGGCGGAGTTGGTGATGGCAGAGGGATTGTGGCGGCCCTGACACTGGGTGCCTGTGGAGTCTGGGTGGGTACCGCTTTCCTTCTTGCCCATGAGGCCTGCATCGATCCTCCTATAGATTGGATTTTCAATGTAGGGATGGACCCGTATGCTTTGGAGCAATGGGAGATCGATAACTGGAAGGACAAAATCATAGCGGCTACGGAGGAAGACACGCGCGTGACCAGAATATATACAGGCAAGACGGCACGGTTGATCCATAATAGGCTTATCGATGCATGGGAGAAAGGGGAGGGAAAGACACTTCCCATGCCTCTCCAAAGCCTGCTCATTAGTGAAGTTGCTTTGGGCTTGAGGAAAGCGAAAATGCGCGATTATGTAAGCGGTTTCGGAGGTCAGATAGCAGGGATGCTCAAGGAGAGGAAAGGCGCCAAACAGATTATCGATGAGATGGTGGATGGAGCAGTAGAAATACTGAGACATAGGCTTCCTGATGATGTCGTGGCAGAAGATTAAATGAGTCTTCCCAGGGGTTGAATACATAACGGGGGATTAACGATGAGCTTCGAACATATTACTGAGTATCTTCAGTATCGAAAGGACTGGAAAGAGGACTACAAGAGGAAGCTGGTGTCCGCCGACGAGGCTGTCAAGGTGGTAAAGTCAGGAGACCTCGTTGTTTTGCCTTTTGCACCACATCCAACGGAAGTGCCTCTGGCTCTGGGCAGGCGCAAGGAAGAACTGAGAGATGTGTATGTTGAAATCAACGCTCCTTCTATCGACCCCGGGTGGCTTCAGCTTGGCTGGCAGGAGAACTTCTCTGTTGGCGCTATACATTACCTGGGAGGGCTGGGACGCCCTGCGCATGATGCGAAGGTAATCTCCTTCATTCCGTCTCTCATGTCTCTCAGGATGAAGTACTGCGACGAGGAGAGGAGACTGAAGAGGAGGGGTATCGACGTCTGCATAACGCCTGTCTCTCCTCCGGATGAGCACGGCTTCTGCAGCTTCGGACCGCATCTATGGAACAGGAAAAGCTATGCCGAACGGGCCAAAACCGTTATCGCCGAAGTTGATAGCAACATGGTGTATCCTTACTATGGAAATAATCGAATTCATGTGTCGGAGATAGATTACTTTGTCGAGGCTCCAACCGCCCGGGTGAGTAATAAGGAAATCAAAGACTTTATTATCGAGACGGTCAAGGATAAGGAAAAGCAGCAAAAGTGGATAGAGGCTCTCACAAAGGCAAATAAACATGAACCGGAATTCGCAGCGCGAGCATACAATCTTATGGGCCCGCTCATTGATCTGTTGAGTCCTGACTTCTTCTCCGGTTCCTTGGGTCTGGATGAGCCTTATCCCGAGGCAAAGACAATAGCCGGATATGTCAGAGAGATTATCAAAAATGGAGACTGTATTGAGATCGGGGCTGGCCGTCCCAGCACATGGCTGCCCAAGGTGGGGCTCTTCGATGGCTATGAAGACCTGGGGATTCACTCCGAGATGTCGGCCTGGGGGCAGCCTGAATTGATAAAGGAAGGCGTATTCAACGGCAAGAGGAAGACTCTGCATCGCGGGAAAGCTGTTTATGCAGCCCTGGACGGGGCCGGTTGGGACGGCTATAAGTGGATGAGCAATAATCCTCTCATCGAGATGTACGATGTTGAATATGTGCACAACCCGACAGTCATCGCCCAGAATGAGAATATGGTTTCCATCAATAGTGTTCTTCAGGTTGACTTAACAGGGCAGATAACATGTGAGACCCAATTCGGCCCTCGAATGATTAACGGTCCTGGAGGACAGCTTGATTTCCATTTAGGCGCTTTTATGGCTAAGGGTGGCCGGGCCATCAGCGTGCTGCGCTCTCTTGCCTTTGGCGGCAGTTCTACTATTGTTTCCCACCTGGCTGAGGGCTCCCTGGTGACTATACCGCGTCAATTCGCTGATTATGTGGTCACGGAATATGGCATAGCCAGCCTGGCCGGAAAGAGCCACAGGGAAAGGGCTGAGGAGCTTATAGCCATCGCTCACTCGGATTTTCGAGCCGAGCTGAGGAAGGAAGCCCGAAAGCAATTCTGGCCGTAGATCGCCGAACTACGACAGGAGGTATCCTCCGTCCACTGTAACTACAGTGCCTGTGATATAGTCGGAAGCTGCGCTGGCAAGGAAGAGCACCACCTTTGCTACATCGTCAGGCTCGCCCACCCGGCCCAGGGGCAGACGCGCTAAGAATCTCATGGTGTGTTCCTCGAGTGATTCACCCTTGGCCTCAAGGGCAGCGGCCTGGGCTATTCCGCCTGGAGTCATGATTGCGCCTGGAGCAACCGCATTGACAAAGATGTTATGAGGAGCTAACTCCAGCGCCAGTGCTTTGGTCAGCGATAGCACTCCGCCCTTGGAGGCGCTGTAGTGCGCCTGATCCACCATCATAGGATGCTGGGCAGCTACAGCAGCCAGGTTTATGATTTTACCGCCGCGCTTGGACTTGATCATCTCTCTGGCGGCTGCCTGGGAATAGAAGAACACCCCGCTGAGGTTTATGCTGAGTATTCTGTTCCACATCTCTTCGCTCGTCTCTACAGCTGGCGATGAGGGATAGACTCCGGCGTTGTTGACTATGATATCGAGAGAGCCAAAGGCCTTAACTGTCGCACGGGCTACCTTTGTGGCATCGGCCGGGCTGGAGACATTAGCGCGAATAGCTTTCACTTTACTGCCCCCTGCACTGATTCTTGCCGCGCTCTGGCGCGCGGCCTCAGCGTCAAGATCGGCGATCATGACGCTAGCACCAGCTTCGGCAAGACGTAAAACAATGGCTTCACCGATGCCCATGGCACCGCCGGTAACTACTGCCACTTTACCTGTGAGGTCGAAAATCTGCCCAATACTCTCGGTTGTCATTACATTACCTCCATCGTTAATCTGTCATCCAGTGCGCGTATAGCTATCTTGAATAAGCGCTTTGTCGGTTACAGGCGAACACCTTTGTCTGCCAACATTTTCCTGGTAGTCTGTGGAATCCTTTGCTTGAGGTTCTGGGGGAGGTTTTCTATTACTTTTTTATCGTAGGTGAAAAGGTGGATGCATCGAGGCTCTTTCACAGTGTCCCCCACCGTCGGTACCCTTATCATAAGCAGTTCTGGCTCGGCGGTCATGTAGCCTTCGAGCGAAGCGTCGCAGCAGGCCCGGCAGTAACGTATGTTGTCATCCATACCTTCTGGCGGCTTATTGGTGCACTGTGTGCGCGAGACCACCGCCTTTTTCCCGTCGCACCAGGAGTGAGGTCTCATTGTGGGTCCGGAGAGAATATGGAAGAAGTCCTGATACCAGATTATTTTCTCCAACGGCACGGGAGAGCCGAATCTACCCTGCAGAGCCGACCATTGCATTTGCCCGCCGGGCAGGCCTATATTCCGGGCAATCTCCGCTGCTTTGTCCGCACCGAGGTTAGCTTGCAGGGTATTATAGAAGATCTGGTAGGTCATCTTCGTGAGCATGGACAGCGCAGCCAGCCATTCGTCAATGGGGATCTTCGATAGGTCTTCGTCCACCTGGAATGCCAGGATTTCCATGGCTCTTTCGGGAGTCACACCCCAACCGGGGTTAGGGCACGACCAATCCGTGACCCAGGCCAGCGGGGTGCCTTCCGGCTGGTAAATATCGAAGCCCCAGCGGAACTCTTCTTCCTTGCTGCTCGGATAGGGGAGCGGCGATGGTTTGGTCTTCATATTAATCCTCCTTAATGGCTTATAATTTCAAAGGCTGCGGCCTATTTCAAAGCCATCGTTTATGGCGTCGCTGATGCGCCGGGGCTCCAGGCAATCACCTATAACGTGAACATGTTTAAATTTCTTTTTCAGAGGGGAAACCAACTTTGAGTTCGGCTGAGCGCCGGTTGCAAGCACGAAGGTATCGGCTACCAGATTTCTGAGTTCTCCCTCCTCTGTCTTAATAGTGAGCGCGTCGCTACTTAATCCTTCGTATTTTGCACTGGTATTTATTTGCACTCCCTTTCTCGTCAGGTCCTCAAGGAGTTCCATCTGGACAATAGGGCCTACCTTGGTAAGCGCCTGTGGCTTTCTGCAGACTAAGGTGACTTTTATGCCCTTATCAGCTAGGAAGTTGGCAGTTTCGCAGCCAACAGTCTCAGCGCCGATAATTACGACTGTGTCTCCGACAAATGATTTACCGGTCAATACGTCGGGGGCAAACACAACCTTGGCTCGGTCTATGCCAGGAATGTCGGGCATGAACGGCGCTGCGCCCGCTGCCCAGACTACTTCCTCGGGTTGAGCCGTAGCGAGCTCAGTCAGGGTAGCTTCTCTACCCAGCTCTACCCTAACGCCTAACTTAGCCAACTGGGTCTGGAAATAGTCTATTAGGAGGGACAGCGATTCCTTATGGGGTGCCGCAGCAGCTGCTCTCAACTGACCTCCTAGATGGGTATCCCTCTCGATTAGCGTCACATCATGGCCTCTAAGCCTAGCCACCCGCGCTGCTTCCATCCCCGCAGGTCCACCGCCGACTACCACCACGCGCTTTGAGATAGGGGCTGGGCTTATTACATATTCACGTTCCCTTCCAGCAGCAGGGTTGACTGAGCAGGTCAGCTTGCCTTCAGTAAGGCTGCTGGGCTCGGCAACAGCTTGGATTATAGATTGAATGCTACCTTCAAGGCATTGCCAGCAGCCAATGCAAGGTACGATGTCCTCAAGTCTTCCCTCTGCAACTTTATTTGGTAGGTATGGATCGGCAATGAGGGCTCTGCCCATGGCAATCATATCTGCCACACCTTCACGCAGAGCCCACTCCCCTAACTCCGGATAGATCCGACCCACTGCGATGACAGGGGTCTTCACACTCCTCTTAATCTCGGCAGCACCAGCTAGATGGAGTCCAGGCATGCCCGACACAAAGCTGTAAATCGAACGCCGTAGCCGTGCCCCGTGACATCAATGGCATCAACACCAGCCTCTTCGACCCATTGGGCGATCTGCACCATTTGAACGAGGTCGATACTGGGATCGATACCGTACTCGACTCCATTTATCCGACATAGAAGGGGGTAATCTGAACCTAATTGTGACCGACAAGCGCGGAGCACTTCAAGCAGGAATCTAGCCCGATTTTCCAGGCCACCTCCGTATTGGTCACTACGGTGGTTGTAGTAGGGAGACAAAAACTGGGACAGCAAGTGTTCATGCCCTCCATGGATTTCTACCGCGTCAAATCCGGCTTTCTGCGCTCGTGCCGCCGCTTGAGCATGTCGTTCTATAAGCCCTGCTATTTCTGTAGTTGAGAGCTCTCTAATCGGTTCACCGAGCGGTGACATTGATGCTGAAGGTCCGACTGGCTGCTGACCTGTAATTGAGGAGTGAGTGACCCCGCCTCCATCCTCAAGCTGTATGGCGGCTCGAGCCCCGCTCCGTTTTATAGCCTGAGCCAATTGTGAAAGGCCAGAAAGATACCGATCATGGTCAATGCTTATCTGAAAAGGTGTCGTCTTTCCACGAGGGTAATCCACGGAGGTGGTCTGCACTATAATTAGGCTTGCACCACCTTTGGCCCTCTCTTCATAGTACCCAAGCATCTTTGGAGACACTGAGCCGTCCGGCGAGCCCAAGTTTGTGTCCATTGCTGGCATAACTATGCGGTTCTTCAGGGTCATGTTTCCGATTTTGGTTGGCTCGAAAAGCTTCTGCAATCTCAACACTATCGCCCTCCGTAAAAGCGGTATTTTTTCATATGGATGTTAATAATTTGGTGGCTGAAAGGACAGAACTTCACAAAAATACTTGGGGTGTAAAAATTGTACCAAGCCTGGTGAAACTTGTAAAGGAAATTCGGGGGCAACCTGTGTTTTGGTCGAGCTCCAATCCTATAACTAGGGTTGACAATATACTGCTTGTATGGTTCAATTTGCTCCATTATAAGCTTTCCCTTCAACATTAACCTGTTCGTCCTTTTGCACCGAGGCAAAAGTGGAGAAAGGGGGTGAGACAATGCCATCTATCAAATGCAAGGACGTGGGGATAAAGTGTGACTTTCAAGTCGAAGCAAGGACTGACAACGAGCTAGTCAATAAGTTCCAGGAGCATATCAGCAAAGTTCATAATGTTAAAACTATAACACCTGATATGTTCACCAGAATCAGGAAAGCTATCAAAAAGTAGCTTCGGCAGTAAGGCTCGCCAAAATGGTTATGGGCAATATCATCCCTCTGTTTGTAACGAATAGTATAAACAGCCGTTTCTGGTAAAGGTTCTTACTTTGCCTTCTTCCTGCAGCAATCTCAGGTGAGCCCAGGTTTCCAACAACGCTAAGCGGCGGTTCAGGGCATCCAGCTTGTCCCAGGCAATCCCGCCTGCTTGCGGTATCCAATGCATTCTTGCTGCTATCTCATATGCATTCATAGTACCGCTCTTCAAAATCTCAAGAATGTTTGTCTTCCTGGTCTCGTGATGTTCGATCAGCTCATCGGTCCTTCTCTGGAAGTGAGTGAAGGCCGGACCATGGGCCGGCAGCACGAGGTCAACTTCGAGTTCACGCAGGTTCTTCAGGCAACTCAAGTAATCTGCCAGGGGGTTATCGTATTGCAGGGGAGATGTACCAACTTCGGGCGTGATATCCTGCAACATATGGTCTCCTGAAAATAGCAGCTTCTTCTCCCGCTCATAGAGACAAATATGTCCCGGGGAATGTCCTGGCGTCCACACGACCTCCAAGTCGAACAGGCCGGTGGGAATCCTTTCGCCTCCTGAGAAAAGTATATCAGGATGGCCCAGGTCTGTGGCGAAACTGATATCGGGGAGCTCTTTTTCAGGAGTACCGTTGCGCAGGAGCCAGCTATTGGTTTCCTGGAGTGTTTGCCTGGCTTTTCCTCCCATAGCATCGATGAAGGCAGACTCCTTTCGATGCAGTACCAGCGCTGCTCCTGAGAGTTTCTTCAGCTTGGCAGCCATACCGAAATGATCGTAGTGAAAATGGGTGATAACGATTTTGGATATATCTTTGAAGTTAACACCTATGGCGTCAAACCCCTCCTCTAAAATCTTCAGATTTCGAGGATCATCCCAGCCAGCATCAAGCAACAGCCAACCATCTTTTCCTTGAATTAAATAAACGTTGGTCTCACCGACCATTTCCCCCGCATCTGCAAGCGTAGCAGACGGAATAGGGAGTTTGAATTGATGAACGCCATGCATGATCTCCATTATGTCTGTCCTCCGCTTCTTTTAAGCGATTGTGGCATACCATTTAATGCCTCTGTGAAAAGCATAGCCTCGACGGTGGATCAATCCTACAGCTTCCAGTTGCCTGAGAGTACGTTGAATTGACGCCCTATCGGTTATGGCAAGATAAAAATCACAATTTGTAGGCCTACAATAGAACCCTGCGCGCCCGCAGTGCCTCCCTATATCACCCCAGCAAGTGTACAATCCTCTCTGCGTTCGGTCTCGTATTCGTTGAAGGACCTTGCTCTGCTCTCTGCTCAGCCGCGTGTTCATCACTTGCCCTCGACAGTAGAGCATGCTGGAAATGTTATGCCGCTCTGCCTGAAGTCTCGTCTTTTTCGGGGCATCTATATGTATGGTATTTGAGTCGGTCAGTAGTTCATTCCATCAGATTGTTAGAGAAAGCGCCTGTTTCATAAGTATATGATAGCAAGCGACAATCTGCAATACCATATGCGGTTGGCAGAGATATTTTGGTGCCTGATTGATCCTCTTACCGGTGAACGCGGAACAGGTATTAAGGCTTATTACGCTGGCCCATTTCTGGAATAGCAAGGCGACTGTTCCAAATAAGAGGTTCGCTGCCGGGGTATTAAGTGCAAGGGGATAGCTGGTGGGATGGGAACAATGATTGCCTCAGGCCCGTGGAAAAGATGTAGGGTGTTTCTGATGCCATAAATTAAGAAGCGGGACAGCTAAACTGTCCCGACAGTTTGAGGAGATCACCGAAATGAAGCTTTTACATAGAGTTGATGGAAGCTTGGGTCTCGAGTTACCTGTTGAAAAGTACCCAAGAAAATGTGCTTGGTTCCGCTATGGCTGGAATCGCAAGCAGCGCGGCCAGCATGACAACTCCGAGCGATAGCAGCATCAACTCTTGTATCTTTTTCACCCTGGTCATGCTGTGTCTCCTTACCTTGATCCGATACAAGCGGACATCGCCACTTTCGCCTGGAGGAAGCTACTTGCTGGTTTCGTCTTGGCTACCAGCTGGGTTGCCGCTTCAGTGTCGAGGAACACTGCCAAGTTGCCCAAGCAATGTCCGCCCCGTATCGTAAAGCGACCATTGGTCGATTAATTTCAATCTAAAGCAAGGAATACCATCTGAACATCGGCGAGATTCTGATTGTTTTGTAGGACTTTGTGGAATTACTCTATCAGCGTTAATACTACAAAGAACTGGCACTAGAGTCACTGGCGTGACGCTGTAAGAGGCCGATACGGTAAGCATGGGCAAGCCGGGGTTTAAATAGAGCTGTGGCTTTTTTCTTAGGCATACGGTTGAAATCGCTTTCTCATTCAGGGTTGAAGGCAAATCTTGCCTTCAACCCTGAAATTTGTTTATCTACAAGTGTAGCTCTTCGATAAACTCTTTATTTTATTCTGTTACCTGGAAAGCGAAGTGGAATACGGGCAGTTGTTCCCCCGGATGGTCTTGTACCGCGGTTAACTGCGGGATACGGAAATTATTGGTTCCGCTAACTTCTTGACCTTTATATATACCCGGGTACAAATCGATATAGTGCCAGCCCGGCTCTCCAGTCGCGGGTAGATAAATGGTAACATCTCCCTGGCTATTAAAACCGCAGGCATAGCCCACATAGGCATTATCGTAGACCAGATTATAAATGTTAGCAGTCTCCGTCCAGCCTACTCCTTTGAGGTGGATAGTCATTATTGTGCCTGCCGGACCCGAGGAAGGCGAAAGGGCAAAAGCAGAAGGGGTGATGGTAAAGGATATCTCCGCCAGCTTGGTTCCTCCGTCTTGAACCTCAATTCGATGAGACCCGCCTAAATCGTCCAAGGCTTTAAAGGGGAAGGTAATGGTCCCATCATTACCTACGGTAACATTCCCGAGCGAAACTGAAGTCTCAACCCATCCCTGGCCGGATACCCGACTGCCTTGGACAGTGAACCATACGAGATTCAGTTGTTTGCCTGCCGGTAACCCGCTGCCATAAAGAGTGACAGGGGTACCTACAGTGCCCAGCGTGACATCTGTCCACAGGGCAGGTCCTGTAATGGAGGGCTTTCCGGTCCCTTCTTGCATGGGTAGACTTTGTTCTTGAGCCGGCGGTGGCATTATCGGGGCACCATCAGTTATGGTGAATTCAAATGTCCATGAAGGTCGGTCTGGTTGGGGCGATTGCTGCATATTCATGAACGGGAATGTAAATGAACCGTGGATAATTTGAATTATATGCTTGCCGGGCGCTCCGGTGGCCGGAATAAAGAAATGGGCCTCACCATCAGTGGTAACTG
>DAOUMT010000162.1:0-9971 GCA_034409195.1 Dehalococcoidia bacterium | reverse complement strand
GTCACTGCTTCTTCGGGCCTGGCAGCGAAGGCGGGGAGACGCTCCGCAGATATTTGTTGAGACTGAGGCAAGGTATCCAGCGTGGGCATGGGCGCTTGAGCGGTCAAGGTGGCTCTAACAGCCTTCTGCACAGCGGAGAAGATATCGCGCTCGTTGCGGAACTTGACCTCGTTTTTAGTGGGGTGGACATTGACATCCAGCTCCTGAGGCAGCAGCGAAATGTTGATTACAGCTATGGGATGCCTGCCGACCATGAGCAAGCCCTGATAGGCTTCCTCAAGGGCGTAGGTGAGCATGCGGTTCTGCACCCAGCGCCTGTTGACGAAGAAGCTCATGTAGCTGCGGCTGGCGCGGGTTAGGGTTATAGGGCTGACCAAGCCTTTGATATTGGGCTGGAGAGGGTCTGCGCTCTCCTTGGCCTCTATCATCAGCATGGCTTTGGCAACATCGAGACCGTAGACTACGCCCAGCACCTCTCTGAGATTGCCGCTGCCCGTAGAGCGGAAAGCGGTGCGTCCGTCTACAAGCAGTGTGAACCTGACTTCAGGAAAGGCGAGACTGTATTGAGCCACCAGGTTGCTGATATGGCCGTTCTCGGTGGCGGTGGACTTGAGGAACTTGAGGCGGGCGGGAACGTTGCGGAACAGGTTACGCACGGTTACAGTGGTGCCGATGGGACAACCTCGCTTGGCTTTCTCCAACACAGCGCCATCTTTTATGTTAACAAAAATCCCCGACAGCTCGTCCTTGCTGCGGGTGACCATGGTGACCTCGGAGACAGCGGCGATGGATGGCAGCGCCTCTCCCCTGAAGCCGAGGCTGGAGATGCCCTCGAGGTCGTCTGCGGTAGCGACCTTGCTGGTAGCAAACCTCTCGAAGGCTAAGTCAACCTCCTCCGGAGCTATGCCCACACCGTTGTCCACGACCCTGATGAGGCGCACTCCGCCGCCCTGCACCTCGATGGCAATCTGGGTAGCGCCAGCGTCGAGGGAGTTCTCCAGCAGCTCCTTGACCACTGAGGCCGGTCTCTCCACCACCTCGCCCGCTGCGATCTTGGAGGCCACATCAGGGGCTAAGATTCGAATAGGCATGGGTTATGTCATTCCTTCTTGCTTCAGCTATTGACACTCTTTATCAAAATAACTTCATAGCTTTCGTTTCTCTCTAACTTGTCAACTCCCCGAGTTTCCGGTTTACAATCCAATGTTTCTCATCTTTGCGTAGATTCTCGCGTAAAACCAAGAGTTGTTCTAACACAAGTCTCAAGTTGTTATTCTTAAAAATATCATTGGTCTTAAATATGATTGGCTCTCCACACGATGAAATAATCTTTACTTGACCAACATTTAAAATATATAAGTGCACATCTCCGTTCTCCAAGAAAGTCTCTCGCCAATACTTATTACCTGACTTCTGTGTTCCGGAAATATACTGCTTAATCCTTTGCCGCAAGTCGTCTGTTTCACCAATAAGGACTCCCACTTTCCCAACTTGTGCACCTTGAGTGAGTAATCCCTCCCACTTATATACCGCAGCGCCCCAATGACTACAATTAGCTTCATTTAATCGAGTTCCACAATGCTCTTTGAAAGAGAGATGCCTACCGTTAAAAGTAAAAGGTTCCCATACATATTCTACTAAATGTAGACCTACCGAATTTGTCACATAAGCATTTATTGCCATATCCCCTTCACCCACTGTATTATCTTAAACATCATCGGCATTAGAAGTCAGTTAGTGATGTTTCGTCTTCTCTAACACAAGCTACCGCTAGCTGCCACGTTTACTTTGTAGTATAACAGAATCCAGAACCGAAGGGTCAAGGGATTCATAGGGCAGTGGCCCTGTCCGCTGCCAGAGAGGTTGGTAGCAAGTGTAGGGGCTCAAAATTTTGAGCCCCTACGTTTCTCTAACACTGTCATCGAATCATTACAACGCCACCACTACAACAAATATCGTAGGGGCGAACCCATGTGTTCGCCCAAAACATCGCGGGCAGACCCGCGTGTCTGCCCCTACGCACAATAATCCCAACGTTGTGTTATAAAACATGTAGGGGCGCAAGGCCTTGCGCCCCAGGGCGAGGGCACCTCGCCCCTACATCCCTCTAATATCGCCCTCCAATTATCACAGTGCCATCACCCTTAACAAATGTTGTAGGGGCACGGTGCACCGTGCCCCTACGTGAATACAGAGGTCTATCTTATTAACATTGTCGCTATAGCTTAAGCGTTCCTTTGAAATATGTATCTCTCACGCTTTTCGCCTTGGTTTGCGCCCAGGTCTCCACTCCCATCTTCTTCATCAAACATAGATTGAACACCTTGATATTGTGCGGTCTCTGCAAAGCCATGTCCGCGTAGGGATGGAGATTGTCGCAGGGAAAGTCAGCACATTCAAAACAGAAATCGATACCCTTCTTCGAGATGCATCTATAAACCTTGCAGGGCTCCGTCATACCGATAAAAGCAACCGTGCCATTCTCATTGCGACATCCCTTGCAGACTACCTTCTCCGGAGGAACACCCAGTCTTTTTGCTACGTTAGATCTCAGTGCTTCGTCCTTGTCAGCCAAATACACTCCACAATTGAAACAATCTATTCCACACGGTGAGGTCATGTGCTTGTAGTCCATAAGCCTCCTTTCTATTTCACTTGTTCTGCTGTTTCTTGCCAATCCTGCATGCCTGCAGGCAAAGACCACAACTGTGTTTTCTTCCAATCTTGGGTACATACTCCAGGCGCTTTGCGTTACACAGATAGGCGTCGAACAACCTGGCCCTCTCTACGCCGCGCTGCCAGTTGACATTGTGTATAGCGCCATAGGGACATGCTTCCACGCAGAGGGAGCATTCCCCGCACCTGTCTTTGACAATGGGTTCCGCCGTTTTGAATCCGGCATCGGTCAGCACAGTGCCCAGGCTGATTCTGGGGCCGTACTCCGGGGTAACCAGCAATGCACACTTGCCGATCCAGCCCAGGCCCGCACAGGTCGCCGCCGTCTTGTGAGGGAAGGCCTTTATCTCCCGAAGCTGTTTGTCGCTCTCTATCATCGTGCTAAGGGGCAGGGCCTCATACCTGTAGCCCCATCTCGACAGCAGGTCTTCCATAATGCTTATCAATCCCCTCACGGGTACCTTTAACTCCTGAAGGTGTTTGTGAAAGGTTTCCTCGTCGATGTGGCAATTCTCGACTATTTTTTCGTCGTATTTCACTCCCAAAGAGATGGCGACAGGGTAACCCCTGGTTAGCTCTGTGCCAACCGCAGAGACATCCCCAAACCCCACCAGAGAGGCTCCGTTCTCCCTCAGGGTTCTGACAAGCATTTCCTGTCGTTCTTTTATGATGTCGGACATGACAGTCTCACCTACAAGAAGCTGCCCACGATAAACAATATCGCGACTATCGATTTCACGACGGGACAAATTTTTATCGGGATAATAGATGTCCTGGCTCCGGTCAATGCGGTCCACGCTGCCATAGCCAGAAGCATGCCGGCGGAGGCGCGATACACAATCAGAGAAGTATCGTTCTGAGAATCTCCCAAAATAGTGACGAACAGCACGAGCAAACCTATAAAGCACAGCGTCAGGCCTTCGGCAACCCACTCCATGGTTATGATACGCTTGTTGTCATCCGAGATTGTCCCGAAGCCTATGACCACATTCTTTGTAGGAATGATGTGGGCCATGCCCCAAACAATAATCACAGCAGAACCAATGTAAAGCAAGACGTCGTTCACTAAAAAGCACCCCCTTTCAGCTTGCTTATTTGGGCAGGTTTCACCTCCGTATAGAACGTCAATTCACGACCTTCATAAGACAGGACGAATGGTGCTAATCCCCCCGCACCCCCTTTACCAAAGGGGAATAAAGAAACTCTAAATTGCCGATTTCTGACACAAAAATTTGTGTCTCTACCTTTTATAAGCGACATAGATGTCGGCTTCAAGCATCTTGCCATCTTTGTCGAAAAAGTGGTGCACAAAATAGATGTTGCCTGCATCGTCCAGCGTCGGTTCGGCGGCAAAGTTGGAGATTATCTCCTCAGGTTCGCCCCAGCTTCCGTCAGCCATCTTCAAAGAGCGAAACACTGCCGGGCCTATGTAACCGAGCCTGCTCTGGCCGCAAAACCATAGCTCGTTGCCATCGGAGGATAGAAAGGGCCAGCCTTCGTCTGCGGCACTGTTTACCTTCGGGCCGAGGTTGACCGGCTCTCCCCACCCTGTGGCGGTCTTCTCAGATTTCCATATATCAAGTCCGCCGTAGCCACCGTGGTCAGCCCAGTGGAAGTACAGTGTATTCCCGTCTGCGCTGAGATGAAATTCGCCGATGTCGTATTGCTTGTTCAACTGTTCCCCTGCATTCTGCCAATCAGTCCACTTCCCGTTCTTGAGCTTCGCAGTATAAACATCCACCTCGCCATAATTCCCCGCCCTGACAGAGGCGAACCACATGGTATCGCCCTGCACAAACTCACAGCCATCGAGAGACACATCGTTGTTCAGGACAACCCGCTCAGGCTCCGTCCAATTACCATTAACCTTTTTCGACCACCATATGCCCGTGACTCCATCAGTCAACTGCTGCTGTACCGGTACACTCGCGTCAGGCGTGAAGAAGAAATAGAAGTTATTGCCGTCAGGTGTTATGAACGGCGAGTCCTCAGCCCCAGCCGTATCTATGGGGCTGCCCAGGGGCACAGGGTCCTGCCAGCCGTCGGCATGAAGTACAGGAGGATAGACATCGGTTTCTGGCGTTACTTTAACAGCGGTCGCCGGTATGGCTTCGGCCCGCGTCAGAGTCTTCACAGGCTTAGCCGGCTGGCAGCCGCTCAGGGCAAGCAGAAAGACTGCCAGGAGCAATACCAAACTTGTTCTGGCAAATCTCGTCATTATTTCACCCTCATTGAAATCGCCGGAATGGCCCCTCACCAGTATTTTGTGCCAACGAGGAAGGCATCAACACCCTTCTTTTTGAGGGTTCTCAGGTTTTTGATGTGTGCATCGCCGTGGATTGGTTTGAGGAAGTCCAGCTTCACACAGGTCTCAAACTCACCACACTGCCAGCATCCCTGGATACCCTTCTTCTGGCAGCATTTCCTCATCTCGCAGAAAGGGGGGCCGCCACCACCTTTGCAAGATTTTTTGCAGCGAAATTTGACAAGGGCCCCCAGTACCTCGTAGCACTGACCGTAGTTTTTAAATACTTCAAAGAAAGGAATGCCCGCCAAGCCCTCCGCCGTCTTAGAGAACTTCGCTGCCCTCAATTCTTTTCTGAGATCTCTGGCTAAATCCGCGACCTTTCCCTGATAGCCCACGCAATCCCCGCAGTACAGACCACAATAGGCAATCAGTTCCTTTTTCTCAGCCATCAATGCTCCTTTCTCCTCAGCTTAAGCTCGGCTTTCCCCACCCCCGCAGCCCCATCCGGAACCAGATCACAGAAGTAAAAACGGTTATCCCTGAGAATAACTTTGCCCCTTCTGAAGCGTATCCGTTCTTGAAACAGCGGCCCACTATAGACAAAGGAGTGGAACTCGCCGTTCTCGCCACAGGGGTCAACATTCCGGGGAAGCTCGGACAGGAAACTGTTGTCAAAGTACCTGCCCGCGAACTTGCCATCGAGGACATTCGAGTCAACACAAGTAATCACAGCCTTGAAGCCCAAAGCCATGAATGTACGTGCAAGCTCGGCGGTATCACGTTTCCAGATAGGGAATATCCCCTTCATGCCAACCTGGGCCAGGTTATTTTCTCGATATTTACGCAAGTCCTCCAGGAAGATGTCCCCGAAAACTACCAAGGAAACACCCTGGTCCTTGTATTGCAGCAACTTCTCTTTCATCTTTGCTTCGTACTCTTCATTGGATGAGTTCCTGGTAAGATAGAGTTTTTCCAGCGGGAGACCCAGGGATTGCGCCTGCTGCTCCAGAAGTATGCGGCGGACGCCGTGCATGCTGATTCTATCATAATCTTCGGTTACACTCGTCAGCAGTGCTACTACCTCATAGTCCTTTGACTTCTGCAGCTCATAGAGAGCCATGGCGCTGTCTTTGCCGCCGCTCCAGGTAAAAATTACCCTCTGGGCCATTATTCCCCCTTTCCTCTGCTGCACATATAGAATATTAAACAGTGTTTAATGATTATAATCAACCCCCTCCCGGAGGCATTCAACTCAAAAAGGTAGGGGCACGGCATGCCGTGCCCCTACACATTGTCAGAACTAAAAGGTCTCTACTTCTTCGCTTTGCCCCGCAGATAGTCAATCATAGGCTGCGTCACCAGTGGGACCACATCGCCTATCATGTGCGGCATCAGACTGTTCATAACGCCTGGCATCATCTGAGGCATCTGCTCGGCCATGTAGTCAGGCATGGGGATGCGCTCCCCCACCTTCTTCAGCATTAACGGCATCAGCTTGGGCATCATCATGGGCAGCAGCCGAGGGAATAGGACGGGGAACATGGGCTTCATCATCTCCAGCGTCAAGGGAATCTTGCCCATCAACCTCATCATTCTGCCCATGCCGAAGGGCATGGCATCAATCAGTTCAGGCCACATGGTGCCCATGAGGTCGGCGAAACCCTGCGGCGTCATCAGAGCAATCATGCCCTCGAATACCGCCCACTGCTTCTGCACCTCCGGATTGGGGTCGGGGAACTTGTAGCCCAAGGTCGAGGCTGCGAAGCGCGCCAGGTCTAAGGTCTCTATAGGTATCTTCTTCTTATCGGCGGTGACGCGAAGCTGGAACTCGCAGCAAGGGCAAAGCGCCAGCACCTTGTCTGCGCCAGCCTCTACCGCCTCGTCGAGCCGGGTCTTGCCCACATCGGCAGCTACAGACGGGTCTTTGATAAGGGTCAGCACGCTGCCGCAACAATGCGCTGCTTCACGGTTATTGTCCATCTCCACGAGCTTCACATTAGGTATCGCTTTGATAACATCGCGGGGGGCCTCATACACTCCGGATACCCGTCCGATGTGACACGAATCATGCCAGGTGACCGTAGTAGGTGGATGCCCGTTTGCAGGGAACCGAAACTGGCCTGACTTTATCTTTTCCGCTATCAACTCGCTATAATGATTCGTTTCGATATTGTATTCAATGCCCAGCTTTTTGGCCCACACAGGATAGGTATGACGCCACATCATGTGGCAGGCGGGACACGATGTGATAACTGTATCAGCGCCAGCAGCCTTGACTGCAGCAATATTCTTCTTCATCGTCTCTGCGAAGACATCCCACTTGCCAGACATCAGCATGGGTATACCGCAGCAGTTCTCCTTTTCGCCCAGATAGCCAAAGTCCACGCCGGCGGCGTCCAGCAAGCGCACGGTGGCCATACCTATATCCTGCTCCACATAGCTGGCGGTGCAGCCTGCGAAATAGACGGTCTTAGCTTTGTGAGCAGGACCATGCTTCTCTTTGAGGTCCTGGGGAAACCAAGCCGTGCGGTCTTTACGATAGCCGGCCCAGATATCACCCTGGCTCCTGGTCGCCGCCGCCATCATCTCAAAGGGCGGTATGGTCATCATCTTCTTCTCGTCAACAAGAAGGCCTCGCAGCTTCATCCATGCCGGTTCGATAGGTAGAGAAGCGCAGCAGCGAAGGTTGCACAACTCGCAGGTAGTACAGGCCAATATGGTGTGAGCCATGAACTGGTCCCACTCCTCACGACCTTCCATATACTCGCGCAACCAGTACCACTTACCCCGGGGCGACTGGCTCTCCCAACCCCTCCCATAGAACTGGTCGCACTCCTCGACACAATAGCCGCACTGAGAGCAGCTATAAGCATACCACGCCACGTCGGCAGGGATACCGCGCACGGGCTTGCTTTCGGTAAGCTCACCGAGCTGGGGGATAACTCTATTGCCGAAGGGGCGTATCAGTGGCTCGAAGGTACCCGCCAGGCCCATGAATACGCCCATCAAACCGTTACCGATAACCTTGCCAGGGTTTAGGATGCCTCTGGGGTCTAACTGTGCTTTATATGCCTTCAGCCGACCCAAACGTTCCTTGCCCAGAATCTCAGGCGCTTTTCTCGAGAAATAGAGCCCTGTAGAGTAGGCACGCCCGCCGTTCTTCTCGGCGATTTTGATGATGGTGAGGGCCAGGCTAAACACGAAGTTATAGTTGAACTTACGCTGATCGCTGGGAATGAAGCCCAGAATTACCACTTCAGGCTTGCCTTTGGGGCCCTCCCGGATAATAACGCCTTCTTTAACAATAGGCTGGTGCACCTTGTGTTCTATCTCGGTCATCACGTTGCCTAAAGATGAAAGCGGGATTACCACCTCGGTAGGCACCAGGCTGGGGCCCAGGCGCTTCACCACCATAAGCTTGAAGCGTTCTCCCCACTCGTGCTGGGCAATGCGGTCGCTGAGGATCTCAGCTTCGCAGAGCTTCAGCATTTGGGGCAGCGTGCCCATAACAGTATCATGGTCCTTCTTACGGAAAGCCAGGGTGAGTATATAGGCTGCTGGCAGCAGCACTCGCTCTACTGCCGGGTGACCATTGTGTTCTCTCAGGGGAGCCCTGTTTTTCAACTCGGCCATACGCGGGTTGATGAATATCAGAGACCAGATAGGCAGTTTTTCGTCGATCAGAGCCTGCACGAACTTCTGCATATCATGAGGTTCGGGGCAGCCGATGGCAACAATCTCCAGTTCATCCAGAGGCATCACTCGAACCGTGACCTCGCTGATGAAGCCGGTAATGCCCTCGGCATCCGATATCATGTCAAGGTCTTTGCCATTGAAATCCCTGACTTCGCCGCTGGGCAGCACCGCGCGGGCGCTCACTACGTTGTCGCGGAACCAGCCAGCCTCGTAGGAGCCGATACCGGCACCGCCTTGAGCCAGCCAGCCACCTACTGTGGACGAGGGGTAGCTGGAAGGATATAGTCTCAAAGTCAATCCCTGCTTAGCAAGTTCCCTGTCCAGCTTTTCCCATATCATACCGGCCTGCACAGTGACGGTCTGAGCCACGGGGTCAATTTTGGTTATCCGATTCATGCGATAGAAATCGACCACTACGCCGTTCTTCACAGGCAGCACGCCGCCGTAACCAGATGAAGCTTTGCCGCGGGGAGTAAGTGGCACCCTGTTCTGGGCAGCCCAGCGCAGCAGTTCCACCAGTTCCTGCTCCGTCTCAGGCTGTACCACTGCCTCAGGCGTGGTATTGCCGATTAGCGGTTTGATTAAACCGGGCACCGCAGCTATATCGTGTCCATAGAGCTTGCGCTCAGTTTTACGGAAACATACGCGGCTGCCGAATTTACCTTCGAGATATGCCTGCTGCTTGTTGCTTAACTCGCCCATTAAATCCTCCCTAGCTACCTGCTTAAGCTCGCTTGCTCCGACGTCCCAGGGACCTGACCAAGGCCTGATTCTGAGATAACTGGTCTGCAAGAACCTGCCGCACCAGGTCGCAGGCCTCGCCGATCTTTGGATTAGCCAAATTATAGTAAATGGTAGTCCCCTCTCGGCGCGTGGTGACAATGCCTCTTTCCCTGAGAATAGCCAAGTGCTGCGAGACATTGGATTGAGGCAATCCCAGGCTGGAGACCAGTTGGCCTACCGACATCTCGCCATTCCTCAATTCGTGGAGAATCATAAGGCGTTTGGCTTCGGCCAGGGTCTTGCAGATGCTGGCCTGCTGTTTGAATAGCTGAATTTGGAAGTCTTCTATCACAGATTCAATCTTTATATTATAATATTCAAATCTATGAATATTATACGGGATATCGAGCGATATGTCAAGGGAGCGCATTGACTCATAATAAAAGTTACCGAAATGGTGGTAGTTGCGTCAAAATTAGTGTTACCGAAGGAGGTAATGGCGGTGACACGACGCAGCATACTGGAATATGTGCAAGCACTTAGACCGAGGTATCGTAAGGCAACAAAAGAAGAGAAGAACAAGATGCTAGATGAATTTGTACAGGTTACAGGTTTTCATCGTAAGGCG
>DAOUMT010000161.1:0-11015 GCA_034409195.1 Dehalococcoidia bacterium | reverse complement strand
GCTTAGACTTGCATGGAGAGGTACTCATAATAACCGTAGGTCAGGTGCCCGACAGGGCTTTCCTGCAAAGGGAAGGCCTTGTGGATGAGAGAGGCAGGCTTGCGGTTGATCCCTTTACATTGCAGAGTATGGCGAAGGAGCAGGTATTCATAGGTGGGGACGTCAGGAGAATAGGATTCATGGTGGAGGCCATGAAAGAGGGGGTAGTAGCTGCCGACTCAATTGAGAGATACCTGAGAGGTCTTGATATGAGAGGGGGGAGGCAGAGGGACTACGAAGCGTACGGCATTCCGGTGAGGAAGACGTATAAACCTGAAACGGAAGTGGTCTGGATACCTCCGGAGAAGAGGATGCACTTCCAGTTGTTTGAGAGAGGGCTCACGCTGCAAGAGGCAAGAGCAGAGGCCAAGAGATGTATTACCTGCGGCCCCTGCGTTTCGTGCAAAGCCTGCATTTCCATAGGTTTCGAGAAGTCCTTATATGCGGTCGATGTGGACAGGGAAAAATGCAGCGGCTGCGGCATATGTGTATATGCCTGCAACTATAGTGCAGCCCACCTGGTTGAAACCGACGGCAGAATTCTATCCGCTACCGACATGTTCAAATGCAAATCCTGCGGCATGTGTGTAGTGGCCTGCCCTTCCGGTGCCAGAAAGTTGGTCGACGATGATACCGAGCGGAGAATTGCCAAAGTTATGGCATCTCTGTAGAAAATACTCTGTAGAGGAGAAGAAATGAGCAGCTATGAACCTAAATTGGTGTGCTTTTCCTGTAAGTTCGGCTGGGGATATTTGAACAATGAAGAGGTGCTGGCAAAGCAGATAAAGAACTGGGTGCCTATTATCTGCAGCGGCAAAGTTGATAGTTCCCACATCCTTACTGCCTTCCGGCAGGGGGCTGACGGCGTGCTTATACTGGGTTGCCGGGGAGGCGATTGCCACTACCAAGATGGCAATTATGAAGCGAAGAAGAGGGTTTACCTACTCCACAAAATACTCGAGTCCTATGGGATAGAGAGCGAGAGACTCAGGATCGAGCTGTCGATAGACCCCGAAGGGAACAAAATCCCGCAGCTTGTGAAGGAAATGAGCGACAGAATCGCAAAACTTGGCCCTGTCAAGAAGATAGGAGAGCCTGCAAAGGTCGTGGCAGTGGTATAAGAGAGAAAGGAAGCTAAGATGGCAGATAAACCGAAGGTTGCTATTTGCTGGCTCGGCGGATGCGGTGGTTGTGATGAGGCGGTTGTCGATATAAACGAAGTGCTTCTGCGCGTAGCGAATGCTACCGACCTGGTATTGTGGCCAGTTGCACTTGACTTCAAATACGACCACATTGAAGCGATGAGCGATGGCGAGATTGTTTTGAGTATTATCAATGGTAATGTGAGGAACTCCGACCAAGAGGAAGTAGCCAAACTGCTCAGGAAGAAGTCTCAGCTGGTTTTGGCTTTCGGTGCCTGTGCCTGCTTCGGCGGAACGCCGGGCCTGGCCAACTTTATCACTAAAGAAGATATTTTCAACTGGGTCTACCGGGACGCGCCAACAGTGGTCAATCCCGAAGGGAGATATCCGCAACCGAAAAGCCGGGTCAATGGGAAAGAGCTGACACTGCCGAAATTCTATGAGCATGTTTTCGCCCTCAACCAGGTGATAAATGTTGACTATTACCTGCCGGGCTGGCCCCCTCCCCCCTATTTGGTAATGAATGCCGTGAGCGCGGTGATCGAGGGGAAACTGCCCCCCAAAGGCTCGACATTGTCGCCTCGCAGAGCTCTGTGCGATACCTGCCCCAGGAATAAAACCAAACCGTCCCGGATAGCCCTGAGGGATATCAAGAGGATTCACGAGGTCGAGGCTGACCCTGATTCTTGCTTCCTTGCCCAGGGAATACTCTGCCTGGGAGCTGCCACTCGCGGTGGGTGCGGAGAGTCCTGCATCAGCATTAATATCCCCTGTCGTGGGTGCTTTGGCCCGATTGATGGGGTAGTAGACTCAGGGGCAAAGTTCCTCTCCGCTCTAGCGTCTATTATAGATGCGGAGGATGATGAGGAAATGAAGAAGGTCATTGACAAGATAGATGACCCGGCGGGCTACTGCTATCGTTTTTCACTGCCTGTCTCACTTTTGAGAAGTAAAAGGTTCTAACGAACTTGGAGGAGCTGAAAAGATGACTAGCAAGGTAACGATAAACCCGATTACCAGACTGGAAGGACACGGGAAAATCGAGGTCTTTTTGGATGACAAAGGAAATGTGGAGGACGCCTACTTCCAGGTAGTCGAGTTGAGGGGTTTCGAGAGGTTCTGTATCGGCAGGCCTGCGGAGGAGATGCCCAGGATAGTGCCTAATATCTGCGGCGTATGCCCCACCCCCCACAATATGGCGTCTACAAAAGCCCTTGATGACCTGTACGGCGTCGAGCCAACCCCTACTGCCAAGCTAATAAGACAACTCCACTTAAATGCATTCTATGTAGAAGACCACTATGTTCACTTCTTCTTCCTCGCTGCCCCAGATTTCGTGGTGGGCCCTGATTCCGACCCTGCATTGAGGAACGTCGTTGGTTTAGTGAATAAGGTGGGAATCGATATAGGCGGCAAGGTAATAAATGTGCGGAAGAAATGCAGGGAGATAATAAAGCTCATTGCCAGCAAGCCGTGTCACCCTGAAGGAGGCCTACCTGGAGGAGTCCCCAGAGGTATTACTGAGGAAGAAAGGAAATGGATTAAAGAAACAGCCGACTACAGCGTTGAGTTTGCTCGCTTCGCTCTGGAGATATTCAAGCAGGCCGTCCTGGATAACAAGGAGTACCTGAAGCTGGTACTCAGTGACGCTTATAAGCTCAACACCTACTACATGGGATTGGTAGATGAAAACAAGAGAGTCAATTTTTACGAAGGTAAGTTAAGGGTGGTTGATCCCAGCGGGGCCGAATATGCACTGTTTGACTATCGCGATTACATCAGTCACATAGGCGAGTGGGTCGAACCCTGGACATACATAAGGTTAACCCATCTAAAGAAAATAGGTTGGAATGGTTTACACGACGGTGAAGGGACCTCATTGTATCGTGTTGGGCCTTTAGCCAGACTTAACGTAGCCGAGGGTATGTTGACGCCGCTGGCGCAAAAGGAATATGAGTCTATGTATGATACACTGGGTGGCAAACCAAGTCACCACACTCTGGCTTACCACTGGGCCAGATTAATCGAAGCGCTTCAGGCTGCGGAGCATCTGCAGAGAATCGCTGATGATCCCCTGCTGACCAGTAAAGATATACGCAACATGGACTTGAAATTGAAAAGACGGGGCATCGGTTGCCTCGAAGCCGCTCGGGGAACGTTAATCCACCATTATGAAACCGACGAACGCGGGATAATCACGAAGGTGAACTTGATTGTGGCCACCCAGCATAATGCAGCACCGATAAGCCTTTCTGTGAAGAAGGCAGCTCAGGCCTTTATAAAAGGACCCGAGGTTAAGGAAGGGCTGCTCAATATGGCAGAGATGGCATTCAGACCTTATGACCCTTGTCTGGCATGTGCCACACATGCCCTGCCGGGCGAGATGCCCTTGATAGTGAATATAAGAGATAAACACGGCGATTTAATACGGTCTGTGCAAAGAGATTGATTACGGGCCACAAACTGAAGTATTATGTGGGCCTAGCTGGGTCAGACAGGCAAATAACGGCACGCTACAGTGCCTAGCAGCACACATATTTCTCCAGTTCGTCGCCTGCAGATTTGCCGGGAACAGCGTTATTAAGCTTGATACATCGTCTTTGGCTGAGTCGGATAGATTGAAGCTAGAGATTGGATGGTATTAAAAAGATAGATAACGTGATCCCCCAAGAACAAACTGCAAGAGACCATACACCCGAGGCGAGAGCCTTGCTGTTTCGTCTCAGGGTGTATGTTAACATGAGGTGGCTCGTTGTTCTCGGGATCATCGGCTGTACCCTGATTGCCTCACAGGTATTCCACATAAGCTTCCCCACCCTCCCGGTGTACATTATCTGTGCTGTTATCATTTTATATAATCTTCTGCTGTTTCGCTGGACGCGGAGTCTGCAAAACGAAGAAGCCGGACTGGTCGTCAAGAAAGCTCAGACTCAAGGGGATATCCAAATCCTTCTCGACCTGGTAACTCTCACTGTACTGCTACACTACACCGGCGGCATAGAAAATCCATTCATATTCTTCTATCTGGCTCATACGATTGCAGCAAGTATAGTGCTCCCTAAGAGGCAGGCATATTTATTAGCCACCCTGGCTATATTTATGATCACGCTGGTAGTGTCCCTGGAGTACGCTGACGTAATACCCCATGTTAATCTGCAGGGATTTGCGCTTCCTGGTCTCTACAAGCAATTCAGCCGAGTGGTAGGTGTGCTATTTGCGGTCGCAACTCTGGTCTACGGCTGCACATATGTGGTCACCGCCGTTGCGGGAGAACTGAGGCGAAGGCAGCGAGAAATGGTACGATTGAAAGACCAGCTTCTCGAGAAAAGAACCGAGGAGCTAGAACTGGCATCCAATGAGATCGCCAAACTGGAGGATGAAAGGAACCGCTTCGCCAGGTTTCTCGGCGTAGTCGCTCATGACCTCCAATCTCCTCTCGTCGCTACACAGAGTTTAATATCCTACATACTGGATGGATATACGGGACAGATTACCGAGGGACAAAAAGATTTGCTGGACAGGGGCGTTCGCAGAATCGATGGCCTCCTGACATTGATCACCGACCTGCTGGATATCCCCCGCATAGAGACAGGTCAGATAAAGCGAGAAATGCGGGAAATCTCATTGAATGAAGTGGTCAAACGTTCCCTGGAAGGTCTCGATAGCCTGGCGGGGCAAAAAGGATTAACTCTAAAAGTTGAGTTGCCCGAGGGTAAGCTCAGGGTAAATGGAGCAAGCCGCAGGCTGCAGCAAGTGATGACCAACCTGGTAAGTAATGCTATCAATTACACCAACGAGGGTACGGTGTTGGTCAAGGTCGCTGACGGCGACGATGAAGCACGTGTTGAGGTTATAGACAGCGGAATAGGCATCTTGCCCGAGGACTTGCCCCGGTTGTTCAATGATTTCTTCCGCGGCAGCAATGTAGGCAGCAAAGGAACCGGACTAGGACTATCTATATCTAAAAGGATAGTCGAGGCTCATGGTGGCAGAATATGGGCTGAAAGCCCTGCCCCTGAAACCAAGAAGGGAAGCAAGTTCACCTTCACCATTCCAAAGAAGCTAGCGGCTGTACAGGAAGAAAAACGGAAATAAACCCGAATCGGGTTGTAGCAAATAAACAGATAAGGAGGGGAATCACCATGAAAAGTAAACCAAAGATTCTGGTTGTCGACGATGATGTCGATCTTGTAGCAGTAATGAAAGGCACCCTGGAAGGTAAGCCTTATGAAGTAGTAGTGGCCTATAATGGAAAAGAGGGACTTGAGAAGGCTAAAAGTGAGAAACCTGATTTAATTATCCTGGACATAATGATGCCGGTAATGGATGGTTTCAACTTTGCTGAGCAATTCAGTAAAGACGCATCGCTGGTAAAAATCCCGGTCCTGGCACTCACCAGTTTCTCGGACTCATTGGGGCAGCCGTTTCCCTTCCAGGTTTCCGAGTATATTCGAAAGCCCCTGAAGCCTAAGGATCTCATAGCTAAGGTCGAGGAACACCTGAAAAGGAAGGGCCTTTAGGCTAATTATGAACGTTGCTTAACGCATCTCGCCGAACTCGTATAGTGTGACGGCGGCTGTTACCAGCCCTGCGGTCTCTGCCCTCAGTATACGAGGGCCCAGGCTCACAGGCTCGACCCCGCTACTCTGAGCGATTTCTATCTCGTGAGGGGAGAAGCCGCCCTCAGGGCCGATGAAAATGCTGAATTCGGGAATCTCCTCCGTTTGGTGATGAGCCCGGAGGACATCGCTAATTCTTCGCGTCTTTTCCCCCTCCCAGGGAAGCAATGAAACTCCGCTTGCAGTCCTGCACGCCTCGGTGAAACTAGTAGGATTATGTAGAGTTGGAAGCTTTCCGCGCCTGGATTGTTCCGCAGCTTCGATGATGATGTTTCTCCAGCGGTTGAGCCGCTTGCTATCCGGTTCGCCTGCTACACACCGTTCGCAGATTACCGGCACGAAGCCCATAACGCCGATCTCCGTACACTTCTGAAGAACAAACTCGAAATTATTCCCCTTGAGCAATGCCTGATACAGGGTGATCTTCGTGCGGGGTTCAGCAACAGCCAGAGACTTACTTATTACCTTTCCCTCAACTTTGCTGCTGCCCATTTTTTGCAGTTCAACCTCATATTCCCAGCCACTATTATCGAGAACAATAATATTATCACCGGCTCCCAGGCGGAGTACATGGCGCAGTCGGTGAATCAGCCTGCCGGTAATAGTTACTTTGCCATCGGCAAGACAATCTTCGGGCAAGAAAAAGCGATACATCTTCGATTAAAAAACCCTGGCTCTTCAGGCCAGGGCACTTTAAGTATCAACAGGGCTGGATGGGAACGCTAGTTTCACCATGTCATGATCCGCTTCCGAAGGTATCCTTAATTTTCTCAAAGAAGCTCTTGTCCTCTTTAGGCAGTGCGGCCTTGCCCAAGGTTTTCGCCAGGTCTTTGAAAAGCTTCTTCTGAGTTTCATCCAGGGACGTGGGGGTGACTACGGAGAGTCTCACCAACTGGTCGCCGCGCCCGGTGTGGCGCAAATGGGGAACACCCTTCTCTTTGATACGGAAAACCCTGCCGGTTTGACTGCCTGCGGGTATTTTCAGAGAGACATCGCCGTCAACAGTTGGAATTTGTAACTCGTCGCCGAGAGCCGCCTGAGCGAAGTTTATCGGCAGCTCATACAGAATGTTATCGCCTTCCCGTTGAAAGAACTTGTGTTTTTGTACCGAGAGCGACACATAGAGATTGCCGGGTGTGCCGCCCTTTTTGCCGGCATCCCCTTCGCCGCTCAATCTAATCTGCGTTCCCTCATCGACACCCGGCGGTATCTTGACCATGATCTTGCGCTCGAACCTCTCCCTGCCCTGGCCGTTGCAGCGGGAGCAAGGCTTGGTGATGATTCTGCCTTCACCGTGACAGCGACTGCATGTGGTTACATTGATAAACTGGCCGAATATGCTGCGCTGAGTCCGGCGCACCTCTCCTGTTCCGTTGCAGGTAGGGCATTTAGCAGGCTGGCTCCCCGGTTCGCTTCTGCTTCCCTTACAAACCGAGCACACCTCTGTACGCACAATCTCCAGCTCTTTCTCGGTGCCAAAGACCGCCTCCTCGAAGGTGATAGTGAGGTGATAGCTCAGGTCAGCGCCCTGCTGCGGGCCGGTACGCCTGGCTGCGCCGCCGAAAAAGGCATCGAAAATGTCGCCAAAGCCGCCAAAGTCGAAGCCCTCGAAACCACGGCTGCCAAACCCCTGAGCCCCGGCGTGGCCAAAGCGGTCATAAGCGGCTCGTTTCTGCGAATCACTGAGGATATCGTAGGCTTCCTTGACCTCCTTGAATTTCTCTTCGGCCCCGTCGTCCTTATTGCGGTCGGGATGGTATTGAAAGGCCAATTTCCGGAAAGCCTTCTTGATTTCCTCATCAGAGGCATTTCTGTCGACGCCGAGAACATCGTAGTAATCGCGTTTGCTGGCCATAATCTTTAATCCTAATTCTCGCTAATCTAGTATTATAGACCACTCATATTATCTGTACAAGTTTGTGGCCCACCGTTTTGGAAGCCTTCATTCTCCTTCGTATACCCAGTCTGGGGCGTTTGACTCATTGGCACGCAAAGGATAGAATTTTAACAGCATGATTGGTGATGAGCTGATTCTAACCGGACAAAAAGTGGCATTGCGAGAAAAACGTCTCAGCGACACTGCCAATGACTATGCGTGGAGAACAGACCCTGAATTGGCCCGCTACGACGCAGCACTGCCGCTGAAGATGTCCCTTCGGGAGTTCACGCTTTACTACACGGAGCAAATGCGAGCCTTCAAGGAAGACCGGCGCTGGTTTGCTATAGATACCCTTGACGGGAAGCACATCGGGAACTGCATGTATTACGATGTGGATAGGATACGGAAGCAGGCCAAGATAGGTATCATAATCGGCGACCGGGACTACTGGGGCAAGGGCTATGGGACCGATGCCGTAATGACGCTGGTCTCCCATATTTTCCACGACCTCCATCTTGAGCGGATTTACTTGGATACCCTGGACTGGAATGTCAGAGCCCAGAGGTGTTTTCATAAATGCGGCTTTGTAGTCAACGGGCATGTCAACGACAAGGGACACAACTTTATAATTATGGAGCTATATAAAAGCTGGCTCGAGCCAGCGCAGTCCGGCGACTTATAGCTAATATAGCTCACCTTTTTGCCCTCATGCTACTTGACGCAGTGGATAATTGCAGGGTATACTACTCCCACTATTCACTCAGAATGGGTGGTGAACGATGAAAGTTTCATGTTCTCAAGAGGACTTAAGTAAAGGGTTGGCGATAGTAGGCCGGGCGGTGGCAACCAGGGCTGTTATGCCCATAACCAACAATGTTCTGATAGCTACAGAGGGCTCTCAACTCAAACTGGCTGCAACCAACCTCGAGATTGCCATAAGCTGCTGGATACCAGCCACTATCGAAAAGGAGGGTACAGTTACCATTCCGGCGAGGCTGGTTACTGATTTCGTCAATTCTCTTCCCAGCGGCCGGATAGATATGTCCCTCTCCCCTCGCAGCAAGAGCGTGGAGTTGAGGTGTGCCCGTCACGAGGCGCACATCAGCGGACTGGACCCCGCTGATTTCCCGGCTATCCCCAAAATCACCGACGGGTTGAATGTCAAGGTCAAGCCCGGCGACCTGAGAATGGCGATCAACCAGGTGGTGTTTGCCGCAGCATCCGAAGAGTCGCGCCCCGTCCTCACCGGTGTCCATGCCGAGTTTGAAGGGGAGCAGCTTACTCTGGCGGCTGCCGATGGTTTCCGGCTGGCGGTACACAAGGTAACGCTGGCCAAAGGTGTGGATACAAGAACAGCCATCATTATTCCTGCGCGCTCCCTTAACGAGCTAACCCGCCTCATCAGCGAGCAGGAAGCGCCCGTAGAGCTTACCGTCAATTCGCAAAAAAGCCAGGTGCTGTTCCGTATGAAAAATGTGGAGATGGTGTCCCAGTTGATACAGGGCACTTTCCCCAATTATTCCCAGCTTATCCCCAAGAGCTACACTACCAGGGCTGTGCTCAATCTCTCAGAGTTCCTCAGAGCGACCAAAAGCGCCTCTATCTTCGCCAGGGATGGCAGCGGCATTGTCCGGCTCCAGATAATGCCCAGGGATGGCAAGGGGAAGATTGCCATCTCAGCACGCGCCGAGGAGATCGGCGATAACCTGGGCGAGGTCGATGCCACTGTCGAGGGAGAGGAAGCCAAGATTGCCTTCAATAGCAAATACCTGATGGACGTTCTGGGTGTTCTCAACAAAGACGAGGTGGCTCTGGAGACCACAACCTCCTCCAGCCCGGGCGTCATCCGGCCGGTTACCGACGAAAGCTACGTCCACGTAGTGATGCCTATGTTCGTTCAATGGTGAGTAGCTTCGGAATCACCTGGAAGCTTTTCTGCATGTAACATGCGAGACAAGCAGCAAGCTGCGTCCGAAGGCTTGTTCCTTCCCTTTCTTGGTCTTCGGTGCTTACTCTGCAATAGATAGCAGCTCTCATTTGTTTACATCTTTCAACTTCGTCTTATTCCAGTAGGAAAAGGCGCAACGGCCGCACTTCCTAGGCTCTTCAAGTTCTCTTTTATGCGAAGTGGGGTAAATCCACCGTGGTTTACCTTGGTCAGCAGTCCAGTATATTTTGACAGTTATTGGCTGTCCGCTGCAAAGCTTGTGCGCCATGCACTGAATGCACTCGATAGCACTGCTGACGAATTTTGTCTTAGCGAGCGGCCTCTTTTTCGGTCGTTCTCCGTAAGCCTTTGTTACGCAGCAGATAACTACGTAGTGAGTATTACCCTTGTTTGCTCCAAGCTGGCGTGGATGGTTGACCAGCCTATCTATGGCTTTTCTAATGTCTTCTTTGTAAGTCCATAGTAGGGGGCTTGGGCTTTTGTGAACCCAGGCAAAAGCAACTTCGATTGCTGTAGCGACCTCTCTGTTGGTGATACGGTCGGGCCACTTATCGAAAGGAAAGTCTTGTTTCACAATATCATCTGCCACACTCTCGTCAAAAATTGCGATATCGTAACGTTTCCTATGTCTAGCTTTGTTTTCATCAGATGGGAAATGGGCGTGTAATATTCGAGGGTCTTTGGACTTAGATGACAAAATAGACAATAATCTGAACTGAGCGTCATACTCATACCAGAAACAGTTATCGGACCACTCTCGAAACTCACACCCAAACTCTTCTATGCCCTCTTCCACTTTTCTTTTAGACAGCACAGCTTCCACCATTTCATACCTCTGTTCTGAAAGTTTTATAGCACAGGCAGGGATGCCTGGGCCGCCTACCTCTTGCGAGCCTTGGCGGGCTTCACCTTGGGCCAGGTTGTGTTCCACGCCAGACCTGATGAGAGCCTTTAGCGCCGTCTCGTTCAGCTTATCGCCCTCGTAAATATCAATGGCTCGGCTTTTGCCCTTAGCATGGCATTGAAGAGCTTTTGCGGGTTGGGAAGCTTACTTTAATATTCTCCCTTAATTACGAAAAACGAGCCCCGAATTGTTCCGGCTAGTTTAGACTTCTGCCTAGAAAACTTAAACTTCCCATCTAACCCCTTTGGTACCTCCATCCCCTCACAAAGCTTAAAACCAACGGCCCGCTTCTTAGGGTCATCAACCGAATACATGACGTTGACTTCAAGACCATCCTCATAAAAGACGTAGGCCCACTTGATATTTTCCACTTGAAAACGCGACGTTTCTAAAGGTTTGGCCGCAAATTCAATATCATGTTCTTCTTTCAAAATTCGGTTGACATAATCAAGGGTCTCCTGACTTTCGCTAGCTGGTACAACCG
>DAOUMT010000160.1:0-6676 GCA_034409195.1 Dehalococcoidia bacterium | reverse complement strand
GCTCATAATCGATCAGTCCCAGACAGGCCCCCAGGGCAACCGAATTAGCCATAAGCTTGTTACCCGCCTCTTTCTCTGCCAGCTCACTAAGGGGCACGCCCAATAGTCCCTTGCCCTGCAGTCCCGGCGCCTTCTCCTGGTCAAATATCACCACCCCGCCATCCACCAGCTCCTTGCGGTGCAGGTCGATGCTTTCTTGATTAAGAGCCAGCAGGAAGTCCAGTGATTCATTTATAGCACCAACCTCAGAGTCCTTTATCCGGATACGGAAAAAGTTATGCCCGCCCCTTACCCGAGACTCATAATCCTGGTCGCTGTAAACATGATACCCCCCCCGAGCAAATGTCCTGGCAAGAATGGTCCCAATCGATTGCACTCCCTGACCTGCTTCGCCTCCGACCATAAATTTTGCTTCTACCATGCATCCCTCCTCAGAGCCGTCTGACTATCTCCATTGGAAATGCCCGGGAGACGGCTTCATAATCCTCTGTTTCCATACGCCAGCCGCTGGCATCGGCATTTTCTTCCAGGTGCCCGATCTGAACCGCTTTCGGAATGGTAATTACCTGTTTTTTGGCAATGAGCCAGTTCAAGTATATTTGAGCTGCTGTCCTGTGATATTTGCCGACCAGACGGGCAACAGCATCAACCCCCCTGCCTGAATAGTCAAACAGGTGTCCTGTAGCAACTGGTTCCATTATTTGATGCTTCGGGCTATCCATTAAGGGGAAGCCCAGGCGTCGATGTAAATTATGTGTCAGCAGCTAATCCTCCTTGACCTTTTATGGCCCTTCCGCTATTCAGGGCTGGCTTCAGGAGCACTCACCAGCATGACAGGGGTATGCCCTGTATGGAGAACCATATCGGCAACGCTGCCAAAAGTCCAACGACTTACGCCCCATCGCCCGTGTGTTGCCATAGCCACCAAATCGGCATTGCTTTCATCGGCTAGCTTTACAATCTCTTCCGCAACGGTGTCCATCTTAACCTCTGTGAACTTTGCTTTTGTAACTATCCCCTTCTGCTTCAATTGAGCAGTCATATTGTCAAGATAATCTTGGGCAGATGTTCTGAGCCACTCCAGCTGTTGGCGTTGGTGCCCTTCAATAAACCAGTCCGGTGACAAAACTTGTAGAACCATAACCTCGGTCTTAAGCCTGGAAGCAAGTCCCTCGACATAGGGAATCACAGCTTCGCCCAGTTTTGAGCCATCCATTGGAACAAGTATTTTGCTCAGTATGCCCTTCTCACGTACATCAGGACGAGCACCCTTCGCTCTGACAAGCAAAACTGGCCGCCTGGTCATCCTCAGTACCTTGTCAGCCACACTCCCCAATGCCCAGCGGCTGATTCCCGAGCGCCCATGTGTCGACATGGCAATCAGGCCAGCATCGGCCTTATCTGCATAATCCAGGATTTCCTGGGCAGGATGTCCAGCCAGAATCTCTGACTTTATCTTAACACTCTTCCCCCCAACTTCCTTAATATACTTTGCAGCGGCGCGTTTCGTAGCATTAGCTATTGTCTGGAGATATAGCTCAGCCATCCGGTCATATGAGGCAGCAGCCGCATCACTAACATATATTAATATGATTTGAGAGCCTAATCTTCCGGCGAGTTCTGCAGCGCTGGGCAGGACAACCTCGGCCGTTTCAGAACCATCCAGCGGGACAAGTATTCTCTCGTACATTTTTTCACTTCCTTTCTTCTGACTTTGCTTCTGGCATGTAACACAAGTGTCTAAAGTATCCAACAGTCAAATACTGACGGCTATCCGTAATCATACGTAATATGGACTGGAAATGCCCTAATTACCCATTCCGTAAGTGCAGGGCTTGCCCTCTCCGATACCAATCAGCTAACCTGCATCAGGTGAAATCATCGATACCGGAGTAGGTAGTAAAAGGAGAAATCATTGCCAAAAGAAAACCATCCAGCACCAAGAAAATGGTCTAAACTGATGAATCATATTTTCCCGGCCTTAGCCCTTTTCCTCTATTTTGCTTTTCAGCTTCTTCATATCTGCTTCGAACTTCTCCCTGGCTCTGGGAAACCTCATAGCGGCCGCTGGATGGTATGTCTCTATATACTCTATTCCCTCGAAGCGTGGAGTCTGCCAGGCGACCCGACCCATCAAAACTATGATCTTAGGCTTGATTTGTTTGATTTCAGCCACCAGAGAAGGCATCCACCGGCTGATTTCGTCGGCTCTCGGCTTTCTGTTGCCCGGTGTTGGCTCCTTGACTACCCCTGTTAGATACAATTTGCTTCTATCGAGGCCGTTTTGCTGTAAAACCTTGTTCAAGTATTGCCCGGACCTGCCCACGAAAGGCCGACCTTGCTTCACTTCCTCCTTCCCAAGGTTTTGACCCACGAGCATAATATCCGCATCCTCGGGGCCTTCTCCGAAGCACGCAGCATCTACATTGGGCCAGGTCATTTTCCGGTCATTTCGCCCGTCGCTGGCGCCGGGCAGTGTCGGGACCCGAAAGCTATCTTTATGAATGAAACGGACATCTCTTTAAATACAGGATACTCGTAAAGCATACGTGAAAGCCACCGCCATTTTCCTAGGCCTTGCTTACAGAAAGTAACAGACAAGCTGGCCAAACCCAAACACGTTATATAGAACCACACCCACCCAACATTCAGACAGCGATGACTGAGAAGAGTACACCGGGAGCAGGCAGCTATTCCTTACCGGCAACAACCTTTCCCTCAGCTCCACCCCAAGTCTGCATATCGGCTACAAAAACGCTCGCCAATTCAGGCTCCCCTCTTTCACTCATCATACACCTCAAGCACCACAGCAACCGCCTCTCAGACCGACCCTCAGGACCAGGACAGCCTTTACACCTCCCAAGAATCTTCAATATTGCCGGTTTCCTGCCATCTTGCATTGTCCACCACCTTTACATGCTGTATGCTATCAATGATAGACCGTCATGATGGGCTGGACTATCCGTAACCCTACCCAATATCGTTAATTTGCCCCCGCAATATATAAGAGTCCTCCCGCTGAGCTTTTCAGGGGTGAAAGAGAGAAGCGGCTATTTGCTACCTTTCCCTCGTTCCCGCCTCATTCCGGCGTCTTTGACCCCAGCTATATTCAGATCCTCCATTTTAGCAATATCGTTAGAGTTAGTATTATGTTAATACCAGCCCGGGTGTGTTAAAATTATGATACTCATAAACACCCGTCCATAGCTGGTAATTGGCGCCATAATGGCTCCCGGGGAGGTGCGAGATGGTTGAAAGCAAGAAGAAGCGCCGTAAGCGCAATGAAAATAAGAGCATTGATGTAAATCAGCAGCTTGAAGATTTAGCTAGGTTCCCTCAGGAAAATCCCAACCCGGTTATGAGAGTTGACAAAGATGGTTCTATCTTGTTTGCCAATGCCGCCTGCTCAATGCTGGACTTTGCTAAGTGCCAGCCGGGCCAGCTTCTGCCTAAACGCTACCGGCAAATAATTGCTGAGGCCCTAGACAGTTGCTCATCCCGGATAATAGAAGCCGAGGGCAAAGAACGCACATTTACGCTGGACTTTGTTCCCATAACGAGTGCGGGATATGTGAACATCTATGGCAATGACATCACCGACCGCAAGAAGGCGGAGGAAGCATTGCGCGAGACGGAGCAGGACCTTAAGCGCGCCCAGACAGTGGCGCAAACAGGCAGCTGGCGTCTGGACCTGCATAGCAACGAGCTCCTGTGGTCTGACGAGACCTACCGCATCTTCGGCATTCTGGAAGGAACGCCCGTGACTTATGAGACATTCCTCTCCTGCGTTCATCCCGATGACCGGGAATATGTAGATACCAATTGGCAGGCGGCTCTTCAAGGCGAGGAGTATGATATTGAGCATCGCATTATCGTTGGCAGCGAAGTAAAGTGGCTTCGCGAAAAGGCCGAACTGGAGTTCGATAAGCAGGGTATCCTGAAAGGCGGCTTCGGCACTGCCCAGGATATAACCGAACGCAAACGAATAGAACGCGAGTTGCTTTTAAAAGACTATGCCATCGCCTCAGCCGTGTCGGGCATCGGCTTGCTTGACCTGGAAGGCAAATTCACCTACGTCAACCCCGCCCTCCTGGAAATGTTGGGCTACGAAGAGGACAAAGAGTTACTGGACAAAGAGGCCAGCCATTTTGCTTTGGATGAGGGCCAGGCCAGGGCTGCATTCAGGAAGACACTCAAGACAGGTTCCTGGGCCGGAGAGCTTAAAGCCAGAAGAGGGGACGGCTCTGTGTTCGACGCATATCTTGCGACAAGTCTGGTGAAGGATATGCAGGGCACTCCCTCGCATATCATGGCTTCTTTTCTGGACATCACCGAGCTAAAGAAGGCTGACGCCATCATCAAAGAGGAAAGGGACAGATTGCTGGCTCTGATAAACAGCATCACGGATGAGATCTGGTTTGCCGATGCGCAGGGCAGTTTCACCCTGAAGAATGAATCTGCGCTTCAGGAGTTCGGTATTGACTTATCTGGCACCGTTAATGTTGAGGAGATAGCAAAGAGCCTGAAAGTATATCGCCCCGATGGTAGCCCGCGGCCTATCGAAGATACTCCGTCTTTGCGTGCTCTAAGAGGTGAGATTGTCAGAAACGCGGAGTCAATTATACGACACCCGTCAAGTGGCGAGCTTCGGCATCGCCAGGTAAGTGCCTCCCCGGTGAGAGACGCCAGTGGCAACATCATAGGGTCAGTTGCGGTCGCGCGAGATATCACGGAGCTCAAGAGGATGGAAATAAAAATTCAGGAGCTTCTGGAGGAACAAAGCAGGCAACTGCAGTATTATCAAACTAACTTTGCACTACTGGTCAACACCATGGCCGAAGGGGCTATCGTGGTGGATAATCAGGGACGCGTATTGTTTGGCAACCCTGCTGCCGCAGTCATTTTCAACCTCCCCCAAAATGAGCTTATAGGTTACCATTTCGGGATTCCGGCAGCTCTGGGGATTACCGAGATTGAGCTTCCAGCCGGGCAGCAAACAAGGACCATAGAACTTGACTCGGTTGAAGTCATCTGGGATGGCAAGCAAGGATATTTGACTACTCTGCGGGATATTACACAGCAGAAACGCGCTGCGGAAATGATAACAACGCTATCACATCGTCTTGTGGAAGCTCAGGAAAAGGAACGCCGAGAAATCGGGCACGAGCTGCACGATGAGGTTGGAGGCGCCCTGACCGCTGTCAAGCTGGCGCTCGGCAGGGCAAAAAAGAAGCTCGGGGATAAGTCGGAGTCAGAGCTGAAAAAGGTGGAAGATATTGTCGATGACACAATGGACCTAATCAGTACACTGTCTCAGAATATGAGACCGGATATACTTAGCGATTTCGGGCTCGTGGAAGCGCTGAAATGGCACTTTGAACGCTTTAGCAAGCAGACTGGAATAAAAGTCCACTTCAAACATAAGCCGGCTGCCAAAAGATATGCCGGGACTACTGAGACGACTGCTTACCGGATAATACAGGAGGCACTGACCAACGTGGCACGTCATGCCGGGGTTAAGGAGGTTACTGTCAGTGTCCACAGCGATGCGGGAAAGCTCTATATTCAGGTTGAAGACCGCGGCCGTGGATTTGCCCCTCAGGAAATTGGTGAAGCTCCAGGTGGTGTCTCCGGGATGCAGGACAGGGCATTTCTGGTGGGCGGTGAACTGGTTGTGGATTCCTCTCCTGGCAGAGGAACCCGCGTCAGTTGTGAGTTACCCTTGAGCGCTAAGTAACAAGCGTTTTTTAGCGAAAAATCAGTAGACTTACGGATGGCGTAAAAAATGACGAGGTATTATTCTCGCTAGAATGGTAAAAATAGTGGTGGCGGATGACCATGCGTTGGCAAGAGGATATATAAAGGACTTGCTCAGTGATGAACCGGGCGTAGAAGTCATTGGCGAAGCAAGTGACGGAGTCGAGGCTGTCGAGCTAACCGCCAAGCTTATGCCAGACATCCTGGTGACCGACCTCAAGATGCCGCGTCTGGATGGGATCGAGTTAACTAAACGCATCAGACAGTCGTCACCCGCTACCCGCATCATCATACTTTACATGTATGGGGATAAGGTCTATGTGGATGCTGCACTAACTGCTGGGGCACGCGCCTACTTTCTAAAAAAATTCAGTTCAGATGGTTTAACAGAGGCAGTACTTGCAGTGTCTGCCGGGAAGAATTATCTCAGCCCGCCACTATCTGAAAATACTACAGGCTTTTCTGAATCATAGCATACCTTAACCTTATCCTGTATAGCTTATAATCTCGGCCGACATTTACAAAGACGCTCTGAACAGAGCCCAAACGGAATATCCCGCATATCGTTGATGGACTTTAAACCTAGCAGTACACCCTCTATCCGTTTCCAGAAAGGCGGGTTATCGGTGACCTGTCAAATACTTCGCTGGTGGTAAATGGACTTGAACTGCCTTTGAAAGCATTTGAGGAACATCAGGGGGAACGGCCTCTGCCCGCCAATCCACAGGTAACTTAATCCGTAGTGTGCACAACCAGTTACAAAACCTAACGTGTATGCCCATTCAAGAATCAGTCCAGCCTCCGCCTGGCAAATCGAGGGTATATTATTAAAGTAGTTGTACCCCCTAAGGAAGTTCAGCTAGCTCAGTCGAGGTATCCTCTCAATTTATGGCTGCGGCTGGGATGGCGCAGCTTGGCC
>DAOUMT010000159.1:0-3097 GCA_034409195.1 Dehalococcoidia bacterium | reverse complement strand
CGACAGCCCTCTTGGAGACTCTACCTGAGGACGTGCAAGACGAGTGGTTTCCACGCTTAATCAAACGGGACGTCAAGCACGCATTTGGTTTCACTGAGGCGGAAGCTGGCTCGGATGCTGCTAATGTTCAAACTAGAGCCATACGAGATGGGGACGACTACATAATCAATGGCGAAAAATTTCCTATTCCCTTTGCTATGGTAGCCGATGTGGCCTCGATATCAGTCAAAACCAATCCCGAAGCCGGATTCAGAGGCGTGAGCATGTTCTGGGTACCTCTGAATCTCCCTGGCATAACTATAAGACACCTCCCTTGGATGGGTAACCCCAATTTGGTGCCGAGCGTAGCGAGCTTCGAAGGGGTGCGGGTTCCTGGAAAGTACCGCGAGGGCGAGGAGGGCCAGGGTTTTTATATGGTGATGAACACCCTAAACTGGCTGCGGGTCATAACTGCTATGACCTGTTTGTGCCGAGCACTGGCCTCGCTTGAGGATACCATTGCCTGGTCCAAGGAGCGCATCGTTTTTAGACAGCCTATATATAAGTACCAGGGGGTTTCCTTTCTCATTGCCGAGCATGCCACTAGGCTTGAAGCAGCTAGGCTGTTATGCTATCGAGTCCTGTGGCTTAAAGACCAGGGGCTGCCGTATATGACAGAGTGCTCCATGGCGAAATGGTATACGGTTGAAGTATCCATACAAGCCATCAAGGATTTCATGGTGATAATAGGGCATCCAGCCTACAGTACAGAGCACGCCATTTCCCAAAGGCTGAGAGATGTTCTTGGCTTCCAGATGGGCGATGGCACTCCTCAGATGCAGAAGCTAATTATTGCCAGGATGATGATAGGAAAATAGCTTTATCAGCAAGATTGGCCGGGGAAGGCTTACGTAGAATTCATCAACGAAGCGGGAGGTAAAAATGCAGTTCAGCAACATCATTTTCGAGAAGAAGGAAGGGGTCGCCAAAATAACCCTCAACCGGCCTGACGTGCTCAATGCTCTGAATGCACAGACGCTCCAGGAGATAGGAGCAGCTGTGGAGGATATTGAGAATGATTCTTCGGTGAGGGTGGCCGTGATCACTGCCAAGGGCAGGGCGTTCTGCACCGGTGCTGACCTCACCGGAGGGGGAGCTTCTGATTGGTCTCTTGCTAACTTCCTTCGCCTCTGGAATAAGGTATTTAACGCCATCGAGAATTTGAGCATGCCCGTGATAGCTGCAATAAATGGCATGGCCCTTGCAGGAGGTCTGGAGTTGGTCATGGTTTGTGACCTAGCTATTGCAGCGGACAATGCTAAGCTCTCTGACCAGCATGCCAACTATGGATTAGTGCCTGGCGGTGGAGCTAGCCAGAGGCTGCCTCGACTTATTGGCATCAGGAAGGCAAAAGAGCTTCTCTATACCGGCGATCGGATCACGCCAGCTGAGGCAGAAAGGCTTGGATTGGTCAACAAGGTTGTTCCTGCTGACAAATTAGAGGAGGCGACAAACGAGTTGGCAGTTAAACTGGCAGCCAAGAGTCCAATGGCTCTAAAAACTGTTAAGAGATTGGTTACCCGTGGAATGGATAGCAGTCTAGATGCTGGTTTGGAGATGGAGATACTGGGCGCAACAGCTCATGGAAGTACCGAAGACATGGCAGAAGGGCTCAAGGCGTTTATAGAGAGGAGACCGCCGGTGTTTCCTGGGAAATAGAAGTGTGCCCTAGTAAAGATACCGTCATTTTGGGCAACTTGAATGGAGGTAAATTAGGAATGTCAACCCAAGTGAAATACAAGACCAAGCCTCTTGACTGCTGGCAATGGGGCAAGGAACTCAGGATGGAGGCCTATAAAGACCTAGCCACAGGCCACGAGACGGGGAAACTCCTGGTACTTGGCTGTGCTGCAACCCCTTACGGCATTCTCGCAGGGCTCGGTGACTTCGTTTTCCTGGCTGGAGAGCCTTACGGGGCCAGTGTAGCAGCAGACCCGCCTGCCTCTATCCCAGCCATGGAGGCTTATGAGGCCAAGGGCTATGCTCGCGATATGTGCGGTTATATGCGCAATTTCCTAGGCACGATGTTCCTCAACAAATATTATTTCACGGGGGGCTCATTTCCCAGATTCGACTTTGCCTGGAGCATTCGACATTGTCCGGCAGGTCACCCCAAGTGGCACCAGATAGTTTCTGAGTATCAGGGAATCCCTATGAACTATATCGATGATGAAATAATGCTAGCTACAGATGGAGACCTTCAGCCCAGAATAGACTACATAGCAGGACAGTATTTGGATAGCATCGAATGGATGGAAAAGGTTACCAAGAGAACCTTCGACGATGAAAAGGCAATTGAGGCCATGCGCACTTACTTTTACAATGAAGCTCTTTGGGGAGAGATCAACCTGCTCAACGGAGCTATTCCCGCACCAATTGACATCAAGAGCATGTTCGCCCTGATGCCCATCTCAATGCTTAGAAGACATGAGAAGGTCGGCACACAGTTCCTCGAGACGCTCAGGGATGAGTTAAAGGACCGCATCTCTAATCAGATCGCCGCTGTTCCCAATGAGAGATACCGAATGTGCATGCTCACGCCACCCCCCTGGAGCTTTCTCAAATTGTTCCGCTACCTTGAGAACTTCGGTGTTGTCTTTGTTGGCACATATGTGTACCTCATCAACTCTGGCGAGGTGAAGTTCCTCCTCGAAGAAGGCAAGGTGATCCCAGCCACGGTTCCAGAGAAGCGGCCGGGCTGGCCCCAGATAAAAAACAGAGAGGACTTATGCCGAACTATTGCTCGGTGGCGGGCTGAGCACCCGTTCCAGTCAACCTTGGACACAAGAAAAAAAGAATATTTGATCATCTACAAACACTGGAATGCAAACGCATACCTATTGCTTATAAACCGAGGCTGTGTGCCCATGACTACTAGCATGTATGACATTCAACGCCATATGCAAAAAAATGGCATACCGGTGGCAATGTTCGAGGGAAATTTCGCCGATTGTAGAGATATGGATGAGACTGGAGTGCTCGATCGTGTGGAAACCTTTCTGGAGGGGCAGGGGATAGGTAAATTGTCAGATTGATGACGACACCGGGTAGTTATAAG
>DAOUMT010000158.1:0-10635 GCA_034409195.1 Dehalococcoidia bacterium | reverse complement strand
GGATATGATGGAGCAAACCCGACAGGTCGTCCGAGACCTGCGTCCGCCGATGCTGGACGAGATAGGGTTGGTAGGGTCCCTGAAGGAACTTACTGACTCGAGGGCGGAACAAGGCATTGAGCTTACTCTGAGCGTTAGGGGGGAAGAAAGGCGCTTACCGGACCTGGAGGAGGCTGCTCTTTTTCGTATTGCCGAAGAAGCTTTGAACAATATCAGGAGACATTCTCGGGCAACCAGGGTGGAGATAGTCGTAGAATTTGTCACCAACGAAGTCCGTTTGCAGCTCTCAGACAACGGGGTTGGGTTCGTTTTGCCTACATTTCGGGAACTGGTGGGGAAGAGTAAATTCGGTATAGTTGACATGTCGGAACGTGCTCGGCTGGCGGGAGGGAACTTCCGGATTGAGTCGGCAGTGGGCAGGGGTACTGTTATCACTGTAGATATGCCTGCCAATCACCACACTTGAACCAGGGTAATGTCCTAGGCCTCGATCGATTTAGTCTTGCGTTATTCTGCTGTAGTGATGTTTCCCCCGATTCACATTTCAGCAAACCAATCTCATTAATGGAGAACAAGCGCTAGACTGTGCACAATTATTTGTCCAGCCCTAACTCCTTTATTGCTCCTTCTTTCAAAACGAATTTTTGAATCTTGCCTGTGGCTGTCATGGGGAAGTCGTTTACAAACTTCACATGCTTCGGAGCTTTGTAGTTTGCCATCTTCTCTCTGGAGAACTTTATGATTTCCTCCGCAGTAGCTGTTTGTCCTTCCTTCAGCTTTATAAAAGCCATGCCTACCTCACCCATCCGGTGGTCCGGCACACCCACGACTGAGACCATACTAACTTTGGGATGGGTCATGAGGAAGCTTTCGATTTCAGCCGGATAGGCATTCACGCCTCCCGTGATAAACATATCCTTGAGCCTGCCCGTTATCTTAATGTACCCCTTCTCATCCATAGTGCCGAGATCGCCGGTGCGGAACCATCCATCTTTGTTGAAAGCCTTTTTGGTCTCCTCAGGGAGCTTGTAGTATTCTTTCATGACGTAGAAGCCCTTGCTGCAAATCTCGCCCTGAGTGCCTCTGGGGACTTCTTTCCCTGTATCAGGGTCCAGTATCTTCAGGTCGCAGTCAGGGAATATCAGCTTTCCGGCTGTATATGCAATCACCTCAGGCGGGTCTCCGGGCTGGGTCATCGTGCTCACGCCTGTGTTCTCCGTAAGGCCATAAGCATTTATCAGGTCCTTTATCCCCATCTTGGAGATGATAGTTCTTACCAGGTCGGGAGACACATCAGCGCCGCCGATTACAGATGCCTTTATCCCTATCTTGCGCTTGGGGAAATCGGGATGGTCCAGCATCATAATGTACATGGTGGGTGAGCCGGTGAACTTGGTGACCCTTTCCTCGTCGATTAACCTTAAGCCCTCGCCTGGGTCGAATTGCTCCATGGGGACAATGCACGCGCCGTTGCAGGCGCCCAGCAGCATACCGGTCATGTTTCCCATATTGTGGCTGAAGGGAGAAACAACCAGGATGCGGTCTTTGTCTTCCATCTGAAACCTGTTGCTGACCGCCTCCATAATCCGGCTGTACTGGTAGTTAGTGGTCACCACGCCCTTCGGAAATCCGGTCGTCCCAGAGGTATAGGGGATAACATAGGTGTCTTCGGGCTTTACTTTCTCCTCAGCCTTCTTCACGGCTCCGCTTTTAGCATAATCCTTTCCTGATTCCAGCACCTTGTTGAATTCGAGCATGCCCGGATAGTTTTGATCGCTGCGCATGATTTCTCTTTTGAGCATAGGCAGCTTACTGGACTTAAGTTCACCAGGCTGGGACCCCTTAAGCTCGGGCAAAAGCTCGTAAATCATGGGAATATAGTCAATCTTGATGAATTTATCCATCATAAAAAGGGTGGTGGAATCAGACTGCCTGAGTATATACTCGACCTCATGGGTGCGGTACCGGGTGTTGAGAGGGATAAGAGGGGCACCTATCTTGATACAGGCGAAATGCGCGTATACCCACTCCGGGATATTGCTCATCCAGATTGCTATCTTATCGCCCTTCTTAACGTCCATTTTAATCAGGGCGTTCGCTATCGAATTCGCTCTATCCATTAATGTCTCATAATTTATGCGCTGCTTCCCTGAGATTATGGCCTCGTTCTTCGGATATTGAGCTGCCATTCTGTCTATTACCTTTGCCAGAGTATCGCCCTTTTTTAGCTCCACTTTTCCCTCCGGTTGAGTTTTGATTCTGTTATGCTTGACTGCAGGCATACTTTCGAATGGCCGCTTTTTTCATGGTATTCCCGGTTCTTTACTATTTTTGGGAAATCAGAAGGTTGAAGAGTTCTGATTCAAATACAAAAATGGGAACCATATCAGGTAATGATACTTCCCCATCTACTTGTCTCAGCCGAGAGTATAGCTCACGCCCCAGAGAGTGTCAATTTTTTGATTGAAGCAGTTTATTGACAGGCTAACAGTTTGAAAAATCCACCAGAAATCACTATATTAAAGTTATCTGACTACATAGCACTCATTGACAAATCGTCAAAACCAGCGAAGTAAGTACATAAACAGGCAGTTCGTATTCCGGTTTTAAATTAAGCCAGAAGATAACGTGCATGATTCCGGGTCAAACATTTATCGCGCAGTAGGGGGAGATTCCAATCATCACCGTGAGGTGGATATTAAGGGGGCTATGCATGAGGACATCCGAGCAATATCTTGAAGACCTGCGAGGAATGAGGCCCAATGTCTATATGGGAGGCGAGCTTGTCAAACGGGATGACCCCCGTATCATCCCCGGCATCAATGTGATGAGGATAACCTTCGACATGGCAAGTGACCTGGAAAACAAAGAGCTGTTTACCACTACCTCACAATACACCAAAAGAAAGATAAACCGCTTCTGCAATGTCAGCGACAGCGTGGAAGACCTGCTTAACAAACAGAAGATGATTCGTACCGGAGCCCGTTTATCAGGATTCTGCATCCAGAGATGTATGGGAACAGATACCATAAACGCTCTCTCTATTGTTACCAAGGAGATAGACGATGCCCATGGGACTGAATACTATCAGCGCTTTTTAGAGTACATAAAGAACTATCAGAGGAAAGATTTAATTGGTGCGGCAGTGCAGACTGACGCTAAAGGCGACAGAAGTAAACGGCCTCACGAGCAGTCTGACCCTGATATGTATGTCAGGGTTGTTAAGCAGACCAGGGACGGCATTATCGTCAGGGGAGCCAAAGAGGACATCACCATGGCATCCTACTGCGATGAGCTGATAGTCCTGCCGACGCGGACCCTGACCGCAGATGAGAAGCAGTGGGCGGTTTCCTTTGCCATACCTTCCGATTGGGACAATGTATACATCGTTAACCGCGCCAGCGCGCCCAGGGAGAGGAAGCGGCTGAAAGCCCCCCTGAACACCTATGGAAGCTCAGATGCCCTGGTCATTTTCGATGATACCTTCATTCCCTGGGACAGGGTGTTTATGTGCGGCGAGCATGAGTTCGGCGGCAGGATGGCGCTTGCCTTTGCCACTTCCCACAGGCACAGCTACTGCGGCTGCAAGCCAGCAGTCGAAGATATTGTTATGGGCTTGATAGCCCTTACCGCTGAGTACTACGGAGTAGCTGATAAGCATCATATCCGCGAGAAACTGGCCCATCTGGCTGGCATAGCCGAGCTGATTTACGCCGCCGGCATAGCCGCAGCTATGGAATCCACGAAATGCTCATCGGGGACTCAGGTACCGAACCCTATATATGCCAACGTGGGAAGACGCCTCGCCGGAGAAAATACCTATGATTCTTGGGGTATGGTCGCCGATGTCGCTGGCGGCTTCCCTGCCACCATGCCCTTCGAAGACGACTACTATCACCGGAAGTTGGGACCGTTCATCAAGAAGTACACCGTGAGGAATCCCAAGGTATCTGCCGAGAACATGCACCGGCTGCAGCGCACACTGTCGGACTATCTGTCGTCCTCCTGGGCAGGGGTCTGGCAGGTTGCCGATGTCCATGGGGGCGGTTCGCCAGTTATGGAGACTATCGCTATTCTGAGCAACTACGACTTCGAGGAGAGGAAGAAGATAGTCAAGCGGCTGGCCGGGATTAAGGACTAATTATTTTGCCGAGGAGTGTTACAAATGAACGTTCGAGATTTGTTTGACCTGACGGGCAAGGTGGCGATAGTTACCGGCGGCTCGAGGGGGTTGGGCAAAGAGATTGCCTCTGCGCTGGGCGAGGCAGGTGCCAAGGTGGTAATAACAGCTCGCCGTGAACAGTGGCTTACCGAAGCGCAAAAAGAGCTGGAATGCGGAGGGGTCGATTGTCTCTCAATAGTGGCTGATTCCAGCGAGGTTGAAGGTGTCAGGAAAATGGTCGCTCAAACACTGGAAAAATGGGGGAAAATCGATATCCTGGTGAACAATGCCGGTGTGGTCTGGGCTGCTCCTCCCGAACAAATGAGCCTGGATAAGTGGGACTACGTTATGAACATCAACGCCAGAGGCACTTTTATCTGCTGCCAGGAAGTGGGCAGGGAGATGATAAGGCAGAAGCACGGCAATATAATTAATATCTCCTCTGCGGTAGGGGTTGCTGCGGTAGACCCCAAATCGGGTCAATTCATCTCTTATCAGGCGAGCAAAGCGGCGATAAACATCATGACCAAGCAGCTTGCGGTGGAATGGGGCCCCCACAATATACGGATCAACGTAATTGCCCCGTCCTTCCTGTCTACACGCCTGACGGATGCGCTAATAGCAAGGACGGGGGAGAATATGAAACGGTGGATTCCCCTGGGTAGAATAGGCAGACCGGACGAGATCAGGGGGGCAGTCGTGTTCCTGGCCTCGGAGGCCTCAAGCTATATAACAGGGCAAATTCTGTGCCTCGATGGCGGCACAACCGCCTGGTAATTACTGAGTCCTTCGGCTTCGCTCAAGAGAGCCCAATAGAAAGATGTGAACAGAGCCCGTTTATCAGGCTATTTCGTCGCCAGCTCCCGGTAGGCCAAGGTTATAAATCTTATCTATCTTAACCTTAATCACCGCTTTGGGTGAGGGCATTCCCATCTTTTTGAGCATGGCCTCTGCATCGTCATAGAGCTGTCCGGCTTTTACCACCTCTGGAGTACCTATAAAACGGAAACCCTGGAGCTTTTCTCTGTCAACGCATGCTATAGCCACTTTGCTGCCCCGGTCGACATTGCCCCAGGTCTGCTTTCCCGTGACCTCAGTATAGACGAGATGTTCGTCATCTAGTACCCTGGTACTGCGCTTTGGGCCGATATTCGGAGTGCCATCATGATTAACTGTAGCAATGAAGCACTGCTGAGTCGATATCATGTCTTTCATCGCCTGGGTAAGTTTGGCCATTTGCCACCTCCTAGAATAATGTATAGTTTTATATTTTAGCTCCCATCAGAGTGGCAGTCAATTTGTGCTCAGGATGGGCTTGGCAAAGAGTAAACATCCCGTTCATGGTTCGACAAGCTCACCACGAACGGAACCATCTATTGCAAACCTAGGGGCCTACGATGGATATGCTGGCGACATTCACAGAGGGCACGCCGCCCAGGTTATGAGTTAAACCGAATTTAGGGTTCTTGATTTGCCTGGGGCCAGCTTTCCCCTGAAGCTGTTTGTACATCTCATATACCATGCGCAGGCCGGATGCGCCCACAGGATGCCCGAAGGATTTCAAGCCGCCATCGGGCTGCACAGGAAGTCTCCCCTTTAACTCGAAGAACCCTGACTCTATATCCTGTTTTACTTTGCCCAGGGTGCTGAACTGGAGGTCTTCCATTGTGATAGCCTCGGTTATGGAGAAACAATCGTGGACCTCGGCCATGCTTATCTCTTCGCGGGGATTTTTTATTCCCGCTTCCTTATATGCTGCGGCAGCAGCGTGGGTGGTGGACTCAACGTGAGTCCAGTCATCATCGTAAAGCATTTCCACACCCGAGCTTGCCGAAATCTGAAGGGACTTGATATATACCGGGTCGGGCCTGAATTTCTTGGCCATGTCGGCCCTGCAGACAATAGCTGCGGCTGACCCATCGCTTACCCCGCAGCAGTCGAATAAGCCCAGAGGCCAGGCCACTATGGGAGCGTTGATTATCTGCTCTACAGTAACTTCTCTCTTCAAGTGGGCCTTGGGGTTGAGAGAGCCATTGTGATGGCTCTTGGCCGATATCATGGCAAGCATCCTCTTGCCTTCATTCGGTGCAATATCATATCTGGCGAAATATCTCGTAGCCAGCATGGCGAACATGCCCGGTGCGGTCTGGTTTGAGTCAACGAGCCTGCGCACTGTACCCCCCTGCACCTCATTCTGTGGAAGACCCCCGTAGCCGGTGTCCTTGAGCTTCTCCACGCCGCACGCCAAGCAGATATCGTAAGCTCCTGCTGCGACAGCATAGCTGGCACCCCTAAGCGCCTCTGTTCCAGTGGCGCACCAGTTCTCCACCCTGGTCGAGCCGACAAAGGGCAGTTTCAGAGCCACAGAAAGGGTAATGGCTGACTTACCTATGTTGGTCTCTTCGTAACAGGTGCCCGACCAGGCCGCCCCGATATCTTTTTTATCGATACCAGCGTCCTGGATGGCTTCCATGCAGGCCTCGACGATAAGCTCTTCGGCGCTCCTGTCGAAATGCTCTCCGAAGTTGGTGCATCCCATTCCTACAATAGCTACTTTGTCCCTGATTCCGTCAGCCATCTTGCCCCCTTTTCAAGTCAATCTTCTAAGCGAATAAACCGTGTTAGGCTCTGGGTAAGGTTGCTTTCCAGAAATAGCCATGCATTCCCCGGACCGCATCGCGGTACTTCCTGCGGAAGGTCATCTCCACAGGTATTCCGACCTTGAGCGACTCGAGGTCGCAATCGGTCAGGTCGAAGTTATACCTGCCGCCGCCCTCAAAGGTTACGATACCGTAGACTGCAGGCGGACTGAAGCTGGGAGCCAGGGAATCGCCGGTGTAGGTGAAAAGCTGGCCCTTCTTGTCGGAGAAGCGATAAGGCTCCATTTCATTGACGGCCCCGCAGCTAGGATTTGCGCATACAATCTGGCGGGGGTAGTGCGGCGTGCCGCAGCGCTTACACTTCGACCCGCAACCCCCCAAAACCATGCGGCGTTCCCTCCACAGAGTCGACAACTGGGTAGCTCCTACGTCTTCACCCCGACGTCCTATATCTACGGTCAGTATGTCGCGGAAAGTAGCGTATTTCTCGTAGTTGGTCAAGTCTTTCTTCGAGGCGAGATGTTTCCTGACACCCCGTTTATTCGCTCTCACCTTGTCTATCTCTGGCGTCACTTGAAGGAAGAGGGCATCGCTGCCGTTTCCGTAGCTGGCAACGAGTATTTTGTCGCCCGGCTTAGCTTCTTCAAGCGCCGCCACCAGCGCCATTAAAGGATAGGCAGTTCCCGTATCGCCCACGTTGGTGAAAAGCTGGTCCTGAATCTGATTCGGCTCGGCGCCCAGCTTTTTGCCCATTGCTGCATGTTCTCTGGGATAGAGGCTGGGGTAAATCACCCTGGAGAAATCCTTGATGTTCAATTTGTACTTCTTGAGCAGCCCTGAGATAGCCTCGGGGATAATCCTGCTGTAACCTACGTCGCGGATCCACCTGTCTTCCCAGGCACGGTCATATCTGTCTGCTTCTGTCCTCCAGTAGTCTACGAAATCATAGGAAACCGAATAGGAGCCCTCTATTGTGGCGATAACCTTGTCTTCTCCTACCAGAAGAGCGGCAGCGCCATCGCCGCAGGACTGCTCTTGGCTGCTGCCGGCTTTGCCTGCACGGCAATCGGAGGCGCAGACAATGACATTTTTTGCCGAACCTGCTTTGACAGTGTCAAAGGCGGCGAGAAGGGCAGTGGTCCCAGCCTTAATGGAATTACTGAAGTCGGCAGTTCTAATGTCAGCACGGAGGTCAAGAGCTGTGGAAACTATACCTGCGCCCTGCCTCTCCTTATAGGGCGATGTAGTAGTGGCAAGATATACTTCGTCCACTTTTTCACGCTCGATTCCTCTCAAACAATCCACGGCGGCGGCTACAGTCATGGTGAGGCTGTCCTCATCGTAGTTGGCTACAGCCTTCTCTCCAGGCAAAGCGCTTGCCGAACCCAACCATCCTGTAGCGGAGGAAATAAGCTTTCGGTTTATACGCAATAAAGGAATGTAAGCGCCATATGAGGCGATACCTACCATAGCACCTGTCCTCTCTCTCCCTCTGGACGAGGGCAGAATTTATTTCTGTGAATGACTAAAAAAGCAGGGGACCATGCTCCTGCTTCCACTCTTGCGGCTGAATACATCGATTTACCTCAACCGCTAGAATAGTACCGTATCAGCTTCCCAGTGTCAACGGCTGCGAGTATAGTGCCATCGTTTCACAGCGGGTGCGAGGTTTGACAGCGCGCTAGTAGGTGCATTAAATTGTTATGTGTAGATAGGAGACTCAGGAATGAAATTCACCAAGCTGTTTGAGCCAATTAAAATCGGAAACATGGAGCTGAAAAACCGAATAAAACTTACTGCCATGGGCATAGCTCTTTCTGAAGACGGCACTGTATGCGAGCAGACAAAGGCCTGCTATGCCGAGCGAGCTAAAGGGGGTGTAGCGCTCATAGGGCTAAGCTGCACTGCCACCAGGTTGATAAAAGGCCCTCTTTACGGGATACACCACGACCGTTTCATCCCCGGGCTTAAAGAGCTTGTTGATTTGGTTCATGCCAACGGAGCGAAGGTCTATGCCCAGATGGGTGTGGGCTACAGTTGGGCATTCGGAGATGGTCCGGTGCAGTACATAAGCCCTTCAGGTACAACTCCCACCGGGCATCCCGGCTCTGCCTTCCGCTTAGGCGGGCCTTACGAGGCCACTATGCCTAAGGCCGTTACCATTGACGAAATCCACCAGATGGTGGAAGCCTACGGAGATGGAGCCATCAGAGCCAGGCGGGCTGGCTTCGATGCCGTCGAGGTTATAGCCTCGGTGAGCTACCTAATATCTCAGTTTTTGTCTCCTATAACCAACAAACGAACAGACCAATACGGCGGTAGCCTGGAAAACAGGATGCGGTTCCTGCTGGAAATAATCGAAAACATACGGAAGAAGACCGGCAAGGACTATCCCATCACCTGCAGGCTCAGTGGCGCTGATTTGATGGAGCCGAAGGGGTACGACCTCGAAGATACCAAGCAGATGGCCCGCATGCTGGAAGGAGCAGGCGTAGCAGAGATAGATATAATGTCAGGCTGGCACTACGCCTCTGTTCCCATAATACAGACGTGGGTGCCGCAAGGGGCTTGGGTTTATCTCGCCGAGGGAGTGAAAAAAGCAGTCAATATACCCGTAGCTGCGGGCACTCAGATCCAGGACCCCGTGATAGCAGAGCGAGTTCTTGCTGAAAGCAGGGCAGACCTGGTTTACATGGCGCGAGCAACGGTTGCCGACCCGGAGATGCCGAACAAAGCACGTGAGCGACGTCTCAAGGATATCAGGCCCTGTATAAACTGCTGCCGCTGCATTTCGGGAGTAGATACCCCGCCAGTTCACTGCAGTGTCAACGCCAGGATGGGGAGGGAGGCAGAATACCCCACGGAGAAGCTGGCAGCCCGGAGCAAAAAGGTGCTGGTTGTAGGTGGGGGGCCGGGCGGAATGGAGGCGGCACGCATAGCGTCGCGTAGAGGGCACAAGGTCATCCTCTGCGACCAGAATCCCAGGCTGGGCGGAGCACTACTGCTGGCATCGATAACCAATATGCGCATGAAACCGGCACTAGACTACATGAAGAGAGAAATCGGGAAGCTCCCCATCGAGGTCAGGTTAAATACCAGAGTCACGCCTGCGCTGGTGGAAGAAGTGAAGCCGGATGCAATTGTCCTGGCGGCGGGCGGCGCTCCTTCTCCGCTTGAAGTGCCGGGCAGCGGGAATGACATCGTACTTGATAGAGGGGACGTGCAGGCCGTTTTCAGCGGACACGCTATGAAGAAAGGCGGCTTACCGAAAAAGACGGTCTCCTACTTTGCTGCCCTCTTGGTAAAATACTTCTATAATCCCTCGGCAATAAAATGGCTTTTAAGATTCAACTTCCCCTTCGGAAAGCGGGTGCTCGTTGTCGGAGGCAACTTCGCAGGCTGTGAGCTTGCGGAAACGCTGGCATCGAGGGGAAAGAAAGTGGCCATAGTGGAGGAGTCGAAGCGGCTGGGCTCAGATATAGAGATCACCCACAGGTGGGTGTTCCTGAAAAAGCTAAAAGAGGCCGGGACAAAGATGTTCAAGGAGGCAAAAGTAACGGAGGTGACAGACAAAGGGGCACGGATAAGCTACCCTGGTTCGACTGAATTCATCGAGGCTGACACGGTGGTAAAAGTGGGGATAACACCTGATACCGGCTTTGCTCAGGAATTGAAGGGAAAGGCCTCTGAGTTTTATATTGTGGGGGATTGCCGCGAGTCTGGGAAGCTTATGGAGGCTATGGCTTCCGGATTTCTGACCGGACAAAAGATTTAGACTAAGCCCAATAGGGAGCTGAATTGTCCAAACAAACCGGGCATTTCGATGAAGAATATGACGTAGTGGTTATAGGGGCGGGGATTGGGGGATTGACC
>DAOUMT010000157.1:0-8966 GCA_034409195.1 Dehalococcoidia bacterium | reverse complement strand
AGGCTGGCCAGTCTTAACGGTTTCGACCCTCAACTATTCGGGGCTTATGGGGCTGCTCTTGTCGCCAGGGAGGGACGCGACCTCAGCATTGAGGCCATCGGTATGATTTTAGCCGAGCGTTTTAGCGGACGGAGATCCCAATAACATGCTCACCGCCGGATGCGATGTGGGGGCTCTGACCACGAAAGCCGCAGTCATAAAGGATGATGTCCTACTCGGAACCGAGGTAGTGCGGTCGAGGGCAAAGGCTGTTCAGTCTGCCTTCGATGTTATGGACAGGCTGCTGGCTAGGCTTGGCCTTTCCTATGAGCAAGTCGATTTTTGTGTGAGCACGGGCTACGGGCGCAGTCTGATACCGTTTGCCCACAGCAATATGAGCGAGATATCGTGCCACGGGCGAGGCGCGAACTGGCTGGTACCGAGCGTAAGGACGATCATCGATGGAGGCGGGCAGGACTGCAAAGCGCTGCGGGTTGATAAGCACGGTACTCTGGTGGACTTCCGTATGAATGTGAAGTGCGCCGCCGGCACGGGCAGAGCGCTCGAACTGATGGCGGAGAGCCTGGGTGTCGGTGTTTCCCGGCTGGGACCGCTGTCTCAAGAGGCGCGGGACCCTGTCATTTTGAACAAGCTCTGCTGCATCCTGACTCAAATCGATATCAAGCGCCTGGTCCTGGAGGGAAGAGACCGCGCTGATATCGCTGCGGGCATCAACGAGAGTGCGGCACGCTATATCCTTCAGTTGGTGCGGGGGTTGGGGCCCAGGAACGATATCGCCATGACGGGCGGGATGGCAAAGAATACAGGTGTGTTCAAATATCTCGAAAGGGAACTCGAGACGGAGTTCGTAAAGTTTCCCGTAGAACCCGATGTTATCGGGGCTGTCGGAGCGGCCGTTCTGGCAGCGGATGGGTTCAAGAACGGAGATTCTTCGCTACGCTCATAATGATACGGGAGGGCGCAAGGCCTTGCGCCCCTACATTACAGGCGGATGTTTTCATGTTTGCGGCGGGGGCGTTTTTCTTTTCTGCCAGCAAAGACCTTCAGGGCTTCGATGAGGAAGGGGCGGGTGTTGCGGGGGTCGATGAACTCCTGACCCCACTCGCGCTCCAGTCCTCTCAGCTTACGCTGCATCTCTGAGACAAGCTGGGCATGCCTTGCTTTTAATGAGGCTTCGTCTTTTTCTTTAAGGGCTCTCAGCTCTCTCTTATATATAATGGCTGCGGCTGCTTCTCCACCCATCAAGCCGCGCTCCACAGAAGGCCAGGCTATATCGAGGTCGCCTCCCAGTGTTGTGCCGGGCATAGCGACTCCACCTCCTCCGTATAGCTTGCGTACGGCGATGGTTATCTGAGGTACGGAAGCCTCTGTGTTAGAGAACACCACTTTGCAGCCATGCCGTATCAGTCCTCTGGTCTCCTCTTCAACTGCGGGCATAAAGGCAGGGGTGTCCGCCAGCCAGATGAGGGGTATATTGAAGGCATCGCAGAACCTGACGAAACGCGCCATCTTGTCCGCGGCATCAAGGGTCAGCGAGCCGCCCAGGGACTGCGGGTTATTGGCTACAAAACCTACCGTCCCTCCGGCCATCCTGCCAAAGCCGGTTAACAGGTTGGTTGCCCACTGCTGCTTTATCTCGAAGAACTTGCCGTTATCTACAATCAGAGAAATTATCCTGCGCATGTCGAATGCCTTCTTCATATCGAATGGCACTATTTCCAGAAGCTCCGCCTCCCTGCGGTTGGGGTCGTCTCCGGTATCCACTACAGGAGGTTTCTGCATGTTATTTGATGGGAGGAAACTCAACAACTCCCGGCACCTTTGCAGGCAGTCCTCATCGTATTCAGCCAGCAGGTCACAGCAGCCTGTGTCCTGGTTATGCACCAGCGCTTCGCCTACTTTCTCAGCCGTCTTGCCCTCAGGAGGCGGCGCTATATGCATGTAGCTGGTGTTCTTTACCATGAAGACGAAATCAGCCAGCGAGGCGGAAATAGCCATCTCACCGAAGCATGGCCCCATAATAAGAGAGATCTGGGGAATCACACCCGAGGCCATGGTCTGGAAGTAGACCATAGATTCGAGGGAGTAGAAACGGTAGTATTGAATAGTATCCTCGATGCGAGGCCCTTCGGAGTCAACAATGCCCACGATGGGAACCCTGGCCTGCATGGCCTTCTCCATAACCATAGTTATTTTGCGGGCATGGACTGTGGCTACGGTGCCGCCGAAGACGGTAAAGTCCTGTGACCAGACATAGATAGGGCGGCCGTTTACCTCGCCGTACCCCACGGCAACGCCGTCTGCAGGGCCCTTTTTATAGTCGGTAAGGGTTCCTGTAGCCATCGGCGTGCCCCAGAGGTCGAGCTCCTGAAAAGTGCCGGTGTCGAGAAGCTTAGCTATCCTCTCGCGCGCTGTGAGCTTCCCCCTGGCGCGATGTTTCTCTATCCTGGCAAGACTGCCTCCCTGCCGCAGCCTGTGGCCCATTTTGTCGAGTGCAAGGAGCTTTTGTCTCAACTGTTTCGAACTCATATTACTTCTTCAGGCAGTGTGTGAATTTGGGACATTAAACTACATTTTAGTATTTCCTGAAGCTGGCGTCAATTATCTTGAAAGAGGTTGGTTAGTCCAGTCTGAACCCTGCGTCATTGCGAGGCCATCCGAAGGAGGCCGCGGCAATCTCTCGTGCCTCTTCCACAATATACGAGTACGGGAGATTGCTTCGCTCACGCTCGCAATGACATAGGCGTCAGCGCTTTGCTGCATGTAATTGCGCTTCCCCTTGATACACGACCTCGAACGTTTTTTTCTTGACACAGAATGACACTCAGTATAAACTAATTCCGGCTTGTGTCTTTTCAGGAGGAAATCTGAGAAAGATAAAGGAGTGTAAGTAGAGATGTCGCAAGAACGAATCGAGGCTCCGATACCGGGCAAAATAGTCAGTGTTGCTGTGACTGCCGGTTGCTCGATAACGGAGGACGGGGAAATCTGCGTCTTACAGTCCATGAAGATGCAGAACCCGATTTTGTCGCCCGTAGAGGGCACGGTTGTGGAGGTGAAAGTCGCCGCGGGACAGACGGTGGAAACGGGAGACCTTATCGCTCTTATCGAATGTTGAGGAGCTTAATCACCCAGATTAGAAAGGTAAGGGATAATGTTTAAAAAGATCCTGGTAGCTAATCGTGGGGAAATCGCACTCAGGGCAATAAGGGAATGCAGGGAGATGGGTATACGGTCCGTGGCTGTTTTCTCGGACAAGGATGCTGCGGCGCTATTCGTAAAAAATGCCGATGAGTCTTATCCTCTGGGTGACCCGGAACCCAATTCCAGCTATCTGAATATTGAGAAAATACTGGGCATAGCTGAAAAAGCCCAAGTCGAAGCTATTTACCCGGGATATGGTTTTCTTGCTGAAAACCCGAAGTTTGTCGAGGCCTGCGAAGCCCGGGGTATTGTATTCATCGGACCTCCCAGCTATTCCATGCACGAGGCTAAGCCCAAGCATAAGTCTCGTGATCTTATGAAGAAAAACGGCGTTCCCGTATCGCCCGGCTCCGATGGCGCTATCGATGATGCCAGCGGCATGGCCAAGGCTTTCGAGGTTGCGGATGGCATCGGCTACCCTGTGATTGTGAAGCCGAGCGGTGCCGGCGGCGGAATAGGCATGAAGGTAGCCAAGAACAAAGAAGAGCTGCAGGCGGCGATGGACTATGCCAAATCGCTGGGCAGCGAGGCTTTCGGTCTGCCGGCCTTCTATATCGAGAAATATATCACCAGAGCCAAGCATATAGAGTTTCAGATTTTGGCTGACAAGAAGGGCAACACCGTCTATGTAAGCGACCGCGAGTGCTCCGTTCAGAGAAGGTATCAAAAGCTCATCGAGGAGGGCCCTTCTCCGATAATGACACCCGATCTGCGGGAGAGGATGGGGGCCGATGCCTTTAAGGTGGCCAGGATATTGAAATATGTCAATGCGCTGACTGTCGAGTTCATCTACTCGATGGACAATAACGAGTACTACTTCAACGAGGTGAACACCCGTCTTCAAGTTGAGCATCCCATCACCGAGCTTCTAACTGGTATCAATCTGGTCAAGGAACAGATAAGGGTTGCTGCCGGCGAAGAGCTTGGCTACAGTCAGCAGGATATTAAACTCCGAGGCTGGAGTATAGAGTGCAGGATCAATGCCGAGGACCCGTTCATGAATTTCATGCCTGCGCCGGCCAAACTTGCAGCTTACAACCCGCCCGGCGGTTTCGGGGTCAGAGTGGACGGCGGCGTCTACGCAGGCTACGCTATACCGTTTGAATATGACCCTCTGATAGCCAAGCTGTTGTCCTGGGGCAGAAATCGCAATGAGGCCATTGAGACCATAAAGAGGGCGCTCAAGGAATATCAGATAGAGGGAGTTAAAACTAATATCCCGTTCCATATAGTGGCCCTGGACAACGAGTCGTTCCGCAAGGGAGATTACACGACGCACTTTGTGGAGGAACAGGGGATAGTGAGGAAGCTCCGCGAGCTTAAGAAGGCGGGGGTATTCGCTTAAACCCGGGGTGAGGTAATTATATCGGGAATATCCTCTTTATGCATACCCTGAACCCGATGGCGGCTGTTGCACGAGCATCTCCCATTGTCATAGAGAATTTTCACTGGAACACTAAAGTATCTCTTCCTCAGCGCAGCTTTTTACCGTCTGTCCCCTCACCGACTTTGCTTTACAGCCGCAGTATAGAAAAGAAGGTGCAGCTTTAATGTCCAGCCAGGTTCTGTGGTGGGTGAGCTTCGGGGTCTTCGTGTTCGTGATGCTGACCCTGGACCTCAGAGTTTTTAATCGCCGGGCTCACGAGATCAAAGTCAAAGAGGCTCTACTGTGGACTGCCTTCTGGGTTGCTCTGGCTCTCCTGTTTGGCCTGGGGATTTATCTGTGGCGCGGCCACGGCGATGCCCTGGAGTTTCTGACCTGTTACCTGATCGAGGAATCACTCAGCATAGACAACCTTTTTGTCTTTCTGCTCATCTTCGCCTACTTTGCCGTACCACCCATGTATCAGCATAAAGTGCTTTACTGGGGCATCATCGGCGCGATCGTCATGCGATTAGTTTTCATTGTGGCTGGCATAGAACTGTTGAACAAATTCGACTGGGTATTCTACATTTTTGGAGCATTTATCATCATAACTGCCATGAGGATGGCTGTTCAAAAGGACGAGAAGGTAGCGCCGGAAAAGAACCCGGTGCTTAGATTGTTCCGGCGATTTGTGAGGGTAACCGAAAACTACGAAGATGGTAAGTTCGTGGTAAGGAAGGCGGGGCTCTGGCTTGCTACGCCATTATTGATTGTAGTGCTGGTTATTGAAACCACCGATATTGTGTTCGCCCTGGACTCGATTCCGGCAGTGCTTGCTATTACGTTGAATCCTTTTATAGTCTACACCTCCAATATATTCGCTATTCTGGGGCTGAGATCGCTTTATTTCGCACTGGCTGGGATAATGCGATTGTTCTATTATCTCCGTTATGGGCTTATAGCTGTCCTCATCTTTGTGGGGGCCAAGATGCTGATTGCGAATATCTATGAGATACCGACAGAGATTGCACTGGGCGTGGTTGCTGGTGTACTATTCATTGCTGTGATAGCCTCAATTATCTGGCCGAGAAAACAGGGGTTGATTCCGCTGCCCTCGCAGTTGCCTGATGGGAGAAAAAAGCCCGAGAACACATCGTAAACGGAGCGAGTAAGTAGAAAACATGGAAATAGAACCTGGCATTCACTCGATTCAGGTGCCTACCTGGACCTTTATGGGTGTATATGTGCCCAACGTATACCTTATGGCGGGCAAAGAGGCTGCGCTCATAGATACTGGCTTTGAAGATAGAGAGGCAGCCAGGTGCAGGATTGAGTATATTAAGGGCATGGCCCCGCTGAAGCTGGCATATATCATAATCACTCATCCACATCCTGACCACATCGGCGGCTGCCGCGCTATCAAGAAAGCGACCGGCGCTCAAATCGTGATGCATTCTCTTGCAGCCGGCAAGGCGAGAAGAGAGTATCACGTTACGGGCGACATGCTGGTCGAGGACGGCGATGTCCTGGATTTGGGCGGCATGCACCTGGAAACGGTCTACACGCCGGGCCACAGCCCTGGCAGCATCTGCGTCTATATGCGGGAGAGTAAGATTCTGTTCACCGGGGACCATATCCTGGGTATCGGCACTACTGTCGTGGATGCTCCGGATGGCGATATGACGCAGTACATAGACTCTCTGAGGAAGCTTCTGAAATACGATATCCGCATGATATGCCCCGGGCACGGCCCGCCGATACGTGAACCCGAGCGGAAAATCAAGGAGCTGATTGAGCACCGCCGCGAGAGAGAGCGTCAGGTACTGTCCAGCCTGAGGCAGGGCAGGAAGACTATAGCGAAGCTGGTGGCTGAGATATACCCGGAGCTTGACCAGCGCCTTTTAGCGCTGGCGCGAAAGCAGGTGCTGGCTCATCTGAGGAAGCTGGTCAAAGAGAACAGGGTACGTGTTATGGGCGAGGAATACGCCCTCAGGAAATAACTCTCAATCTTGAAAGCATCACTACGTAAGAGTATTATACTGCTGTGCCCCTGTAGCTCAGAGGATAGAGCACTGGCCTCCGGAGCCAGGAGCGCGGGTTCGAGTCCCGCCAGGGGTGCCATAAGTCAAACTTGGCGTTGCGAACCGGGGTGTGGCGCAGTGGCTTAGCGCGCATGGTTTGGGACCATGAGGTCGGCGGTTCAAATCCGCCCACCCCGACCAATAAGCTGTTCTAAGGGGGAGTATGAAGAGGTCGTTTACTATAGTGGTAGAGCGAGACCCCGAGAGTCACTGGCTGGTGGGAGAGGTGGTGGAATTACCTGGCTGTTATTCTCAAGCTCCTGACCTGCCCACTCTAGAAGCCAACATGCAGGAAGCGATTCGGGCATATCTTAAAACTGCTGAGCCTAAGGAGCCCCTGCCCGATTTCGTTGGCACTTGGCGAGTGGAGATAGCGGCTTGACCAAGCTGCGTCTTGTTCCCTATCGTGAATTAAGCAAAGTGGCTGAGGCGGCAGGATTCCGTAGGGGTTCGATGTGAGGGTAGCCACAACACCTTTCGCAACGCGGAGGGTCGAATTGTGGTGATACCAGACCACGGGTCTCAGGTCATCGTTAGACCTTTATTACGCAAAATTATTCGAGACTTGGGGCTGAGTATTGAGCAATATCACAACATCCTTAACAAGCTATGAGGGATGGTGGCGCTCGACGACTGATTAAAGAAAATTTGCAAATTATTCTACCCTATCTAAAAAAGGCGAGTGCTCCTTGTCTCTTATCGGCTATACTTTGGGACCATGAGGTCGGCGGTTCAAATCCGCCCACCCCGACTTTAAATATCCTCTAGTTTCAACGGCAAGCTTTCGTGCAGCCAGTGTAGACTGGGTGAAATAAAATGCAACCCACCACCCCAAATGTAGACTGGATGGTGGGTTTTGTTTCTCTCGGGAAGGGCTCCACTCACCCTACTTATTCTGTTCCATTTCTAGCCTGCTATAGACGATGCCTTGTGGGTGTGCTGAACAATCGCATCTACAAGCAAAGGCCATACTTCGGCAGGCAAATCGTGGCCCATGCCCTTAATTACCAGTAGCTCTGAGCCTGGAATAGATTCGGCTGTCGCTCTTCCCTGTTCTTGAGGGAGGAGGGGGTCTTCCGCTCCATGGATTACCAGAGCCGGTACGGTGACTGACTTGAGCGCCTCCGTACGGCTCCCGGCTGTTATTATGGCAATTGAATGGCGGGCCGTACCCTGCGGACAATAGCAGCGGTCATAGCAACGCTCGATCAGCGGGCGCATCATCTGTTCGTTTACAGGATACTTGGAGCCTGAAATCGCCTTGAAAACATTTATATTGTGTTCTATGTATGCATTTCGCTCGGCGGGCGTAGGAGATACAAGAATTGCAAGAGCATCGGGTCTGCCCCACGGAAGCGATGGGTCTCCTGTGCCGGAAGACATCGAGATAAGACTCAATACTCGCGACTGATGTCGGATGGCAACAGTCTGCGCTATCATTCCACCCATAGAAACACCGCATATGTGTGCCTTCTTTATGGCCAGCGCATCAAGCAAGCCAGCTGCGTCGTCAGCCATATCATCGAGTGTGTAGGGAATATTTAGCTTCGCACTGCCCTGGGGCTCAGCTAAAAGCTCCATTATGTCCGGCACACCGGCTTCGTCAAACTTTGATGAAAGGCCGCAGTCCCTGTTGTCGAACCGGACCACATGAAGGCCCCGACTTGCAAGCCGATTGCAGAATTCTTCAGGCCAGAGGACCATCTGTGCTCCTAACCCCATGATTAATAGTAGCGTCGGCATTGAAGGATCTCCAAACGTGTCATACTCGATATGAATACCGTTAGCAATTACATTTGGCATGTGCGGCACCTCCTCTAGTTTTGACTTTCGCGGCAATATAGGGTGGGTGAAATAAAATGCAACCCACCACCCCAAGTATAGACTAAATGGTGGGCGTAGTGCCAGTTCGCACCACAGTTTTATTAGCTGGTTTTCCTCCGGTTTCTCTTATGCTATACTTCGGCTGGATTGGTACTCTCTGAAGAAGGAGGCGCCGCTATGAACACTGAGGTCTACCGTTTCAAGGTGGGTGATTTTGAATGTATGGCCGTCAGCGATGGCACTTATACATACGGACCACCGATCTTCCCGCCGCCCGTTACTTTCCTTTTCGCCAATGCTCCGAAAGAGAAACTCGATAAGGTGCTTCACGAACGCAGCATACAGTCGGAGCAGTGGGGAGCGTGGGTAAGCCCATATATTTGCGTGATGGTCAATACCGGCAGGCATAAGGTGCTGGTGGATACCGGTGCGGACGATCTTGGCCCAACCCCCGGACGACTTCGTCAGCCTCTCCTGGCCCCGGGGCGTGG
>DAOUMT010000156.1:0-10426 GCA_034409195.1 Dehalococcoidia bacterium | reverse complement strand
CACGACGCTACGGCGGGGGCCGGTTCGCGAACCGCCCCCTTTGCTCGCTGTGGATGTTATCATCCACAACAGTAACGGTAGGGCAGGTTTCCCAACCTGCCCCGCGGGATGATTGGAAGCATTCAATCGAGTAGGTTGGAGCACCCGCTCCAACCTTCGCGGTAGGGGCAATTCATGAATTGCCCCTACATAATTTCCCTGCCCTTTTGCAGAGAGAGGAAGCCCTGATTGAAAGAATGTTTTGGCGACATTCACTCGGAACGCTGCAATTTCGTAAACCCACGGTGCAGCGGCAGTTGATTCCTTAAAATCTTTAAGGTATCATTATAACTTAGTCTTTGAAGGTATTTTAAGGAGGAGACTCTGATGAGTTTGCGTATCCCCGGCCCAACGCCATGCCCTGATAGTGTACTTAAGTCGATGTCTAAGCAGATGATTAACCATCGCGGTAAGGAGTTCGGAGAGCTGATGACCCGGGCTACCGCGAGGCTTCAAGAGTTGTTTCAAACCAAGTGCGATGTCTTTATCCTCACTTCCTCCGGCACCGGTGGGATGGAGGCTTCCGTTGTCAACACTATGTCCCCGGGGGACAAGGTGCTTTCGCTCTCCAACGGTGTTTTCGGGGATAGATACGCTACCATAGCGGAGCGGTTCGGTGCCGATGTGACCCGGGTAAAATTTGACTGGGGCACGGCTGTTGATCCCGATGCTGCGGATAAGGCTCTTAAAGCCGACCCTGAGATCAAGACAGTCCTGGTCACGCATAACGAAACGTCCACAGGTGTGACCAACGACCTTAAAGCTATCGCCTTCGTGGTGAGAAAGCACGACAAGCTCCTCCTGGTCGATGCTATCAGCAGCCTGGGCTGCATCGATTTGCAGGTCGATAACTGGGGCTGCGATGTGGTGGTCACAGGTTCGCAGAAAGGCTGGATGGTGCCCCCCGGCTTAGCTTTCGTCAGCTTCAGCCAGCGCGCCTGGCAGGCACATCAAGCTGCCAAGATGCCGCGTTTCTACTGGGACTTCACTCTGGCGGGGAACTTTCTCCAGAAGAAGCAGACCCCCTGGACTCCGGCAGTTTCCATATTTTATGCTCTTGATGTTGCTTTAGCGATGATGCTGGAGGAAGGTATGCCAAATATTTTCGCCAGGCATGCGCGTTTGGGACAGAAGACCAGGGATGGCATGAAGTCGCTGGGATTGAAGCTGTATGCTGCCGATGAGAAATATGCCTCGAATACGGTCACTGCAGTCAAAGCTCCGAACGGAATCGACGCCAAGAGGATTCAAGAGGTCATGCGAGATGAGCACGGCATAGTCATCTCTGGAGGGCAGAGCACCCTGGCGGGCAAGATATTCCGCATCGGCCATCTCGGCTGTGTGGCTGACTCAGATATCGATGATTTGCTCAGAGAGTTGCGCCAGGCTTTGCCCAAAGTAGGATACGCAGTGCCCGTATAGGCAGCGAGGATTGTGATATGAAACCGAAGATTCTGGTTGCCGATAATATTGCCCAGGAGGGTATTGATGTCCTGCGCCCGGAGGCTGATGTCGAGATAAAGCTGAAGCTGAGGCCTGCGGAGTTGATAGAAATCATCGGCGGCTACGATGCGCTGGTGGTTCGCAGTGAAACCAAGGTCACAGCTCAGGTTATCGAGGCAGGGAAAAAGCTCCAGGTAATCGGCCGTGCCGGCATCGGCGTAGATAATATAGACGTCGATGCGGCGACCAGGCGCGGCATAGTGGTGGTAAACGCTCCGGCTGGCAACTCTATCTCAACCGCTGAACATACGATAGCCCTGCTGCTTTCGCTCGCCCGCCATATCCCTCAGGCTTGTACTCGCTTGAAATCGGGCGAGTGGAAGCGGGAAGGCTTCATGGGCACCGAGGTGCGCAATAAGACTCTGGGTATCGTGGGGCTGGGCCGTGTGGGTTCCGAGGTAGCCAGGATGGCCAAGGGTCTGGAGATGAAGCTCATTGTCTATGACCCCTTTGTCTCCGCAGAGAAGGCCAACCACATTGGTGTAGAGCTGGTATCTCTGGAGGAGCTGCTGAAACGCTCCGATTTCGTTACAGTTCACGTCCCTTTGAGCGCAGCCACAAAAGGTCTCATTGGTAAGAAAGAGTTGGCATTGGTCAAGCCCACGGTCAGGTTCATCAACGCTGCCCGGGGTGGGGTCATCGACGAAGAGGCGCTTTATAATGCTATTGAGGAGGGAAAGGTGGCCGGGGCTGCCGTAGATGTCTTCACCAAGGAGCCGGCTCTGGATAATATCCTGCTCAAAAGCGATAAAGTGATTGTGACTCCTCATCTCGCCGCATCGACTGCTGAAGCACAGACGAGCGTAGCAGTGGATGTAGCGGAGCAGGTTTTAACTGTGCTCAATGGCCAGTCTGCCCGCTACGCGGTCAATGTCCCTCTGATTTCTCCAGAGACTGCATCGATGGTGACGCCGTTTTTGGCTGTGGCCTCGGACGCAGCGAGGCTGTGCATCCAGCTTGCTGAGGGGCGTTTAGGCACTATTGTAATTAAGTACGAAGGCGAGATCGCAGATTACGATAGTAGCGCTCTCAAGGCTACTATCATAGGCAGGCTTCTGGAGCCAATGACCGATGAGCGGGTTAACCTTGTTAACGCTAATGTCATTGCCCAAAATCGCGGGTTAAAGGTCATAGAGCAGAAGACGGCTAAGTGCGAGAACTATACCAGTCTTATTACTGTGGAAGTAACCACCGACAAGGGGACGACCACGGTCTCAGGCACATTGATGAGAGGTCAGACACATATAGTACGCGTCAATAACTACTGGCTCGATATAGTGCCCACGGGAGGCTACTGGATATTCAGCGACCACGTCGACCGCCCCGGCCTCATCGGTGCCGTAGGCATGGTAACTGGCGCCGCCGATATCAATATCAGCTCGATGCTGGTAGCTCGCCTTAAGCCGAGAGGCCCCGCGCTGATGGTGCTTGCTGTCGATGAGCAGTTGACTGAGGAGCAGCGTCAGCAGCTTCTGGCTATCCCCGATGTCCATACCGCTAAGGCAGTAAAACTTTAGCGCCTGATTTGTGATGGTGGGACAGGCTCCCTAGCCTGTCCGGCCTGGCTGCCTGACTTATCAGGCAGGATTGCTCCATAAATCGGGCAGCCACATTTATGAGGCTCTAATATTGGGAACCCCTATCTCTTCCATCTTCCCGGTGATAACGAAAACGACGCGCTCACAGATGTTGGTGACTCTGTCGGCACTTCTCTCCAGGTTATGTGCTACCCAGATGAGGCGGGTAGCCCTGGTGATGGTTCTTGGGTCCTCTGCCATGTAGGTAAGTAGCTCTCGAAAGACCTGATCGTATAAGGCGTCAATCTCATCATCCTCTTTAGCAATTTGCCGGGCTGCCTCTGCATCGCGGTTGACGAAGGCATCAAGGCTGCGTCTCAGCATTTCACCTGTTTTCTGTGCCATACGCGGTAAATCTATGAGCGGCTTCAGAGGGGGCTCATTGCCGATCATAATGGCTATTTTAGCAACTCCTTCAGCATGGTCCCCTATTCTTTCGAGGTCGATAATGATGTTCAGGACGGCGACAATTATCCTCAAGTCGCTGGCTACGGGCTGCTGGGTAACAATGAGCTCGATGCACTTCTCCTCGATATCGAAACGCTTTCGGTCTATCTCGTCATCATCTGTGATGACCTGTTTCGCTAGCTCTAAGTCCCTGTTTTTGAGGGCTTCCATAGAGCGGTAAGTAGCCTTCTCAGCCATGCTGCCTAAAACCAGGACGTCATCTTGAAGGTCATGAAGATGTCTCTCGAAACTTGTTCTTGGCATATTATCAACCCCCTTTGCCCCCCAGTTGTTTGACTATCTTTTTAGCCAAAGCGGCCCGTGATGTAATCCTCTGTCCTCTTATCTTTCGGTCGGCTGAAGATATCAACGGTTTTCTCGTATTCTATCATCTCCCCCATGAGGAAGAAGACAGTCCACTCAGATACCCGTGCTGCCTGCTGCATATTATGGGTAACAATAACAATGGTGTACTCCTGCGCCAGATTCCTCATTAAATCCTCAATTTTGAGAGTAGCTGCCGGGTCCAGAGCGCTGCATGGCTCATCCAGCAATATTATCTCCGGCGCTACAGCTAAAGCCCGGGCAATGCAGAGGCGCTGCTGCTGCCCGCCCGAGAGAGAAGCCCCCGACTGATTAAGCTTGTCTTTCACCTCATCCCACAGGGCTGCCTGGCGCAGGCTGCGTTCCACAACTTCCTGTAAATCGCCGTGCCTGCTCCAGAGGCGTGTTAGCCTGAGACCCGCTGCTACATTGTCAAAGATGGACATCGTGGGGAAAGGGCTCGGTTTCTGGAAGACCATGCCGATACGCTGCCGGATAGTAACAGGGTCAACATCTCTGGCATAGATGTCTTTGCCGTCCAGCAAAACGCTGCCACTTACTCGACCTCCGTGCGAGACCTCATGCATCCGGTTCAGACAGCGAATAAAGGTAGACTTTCCGCAGCCGGAGGGACCGATAATAGCAGTAATTGTTCGCGACCGAATACTCATGCTAATATCCTTGATCGCCAGCGTCTTTCCGTACCAAGCATTCAGGTTTTGGACTTCCAGGATACCCTTATTGCCATCAAGCTGGGTTGTCACTTCACCGATATTGTCCTGTTTAGTAATGTACCTTACTTTATCATATACTGTAGCCATTCTTCCACCCTTTCTTAAATGTTACGTTATTTCCACAAACTTATCATGCGTGCCTTCGGCTGCTGATCCAGCGCACGAGTATGCTTATACCAAGAACCATCAGCAGTAATAGAAAAGCTGCGGCCCAGGCCTGCTGCTGCCAGTCTTTATAAGGCGACAGGGCGTAGTGATATATCTGCAGTGGCAAGGCACCTATGGGTTTGGTCAGACCCTGGTAGCCGAAGTTGCTGCCCAGGGCCGTGAAGAGGAGCGGAGCAGTCTCCCCGGCGATACGGGCAACGGACAGCATTACCCCGGTAACAATGCCGGTGAGAGCGCCTGGCACGATTACTCCTAACACCGCTCGCCACCGCGTGATACCCAGGGCCAGCGCGGCTTCTCGCATTGAGTTTGGTACCAGACGCAATGACTCCTCGGCTGTCCGGGCGATAATGGGGACCATGATTATTGCCAGCGCCACGCCGGCCGAGAGCGCGGAGAACGAGTGCATGGGCTGAACTAAAATTGCATAGGCGAATATTCCTACCACGATTGAAGGCACTCCGGCCAATATATCCGCTGCAAACCGGACTGCCGCCGCCATTTTCGGTGCGGCGAAATCAGACACGAAAATACCAGCCATCAGTCCCACCGGTATGGCCAGAATTGAAGCCAGCCCTATCAAGATAAAAGAGCCGATAATTTCGTTGCGCATCCCCCCGCCAGCCTCCCCAGTCGGTTTGGCTGCGTGGGTAAGGAAGTCCAGATTGATGTAAGAGATGCCGTGTACCAGTATATAGCCCAGGATGAGAGCTAGAATCATGATAGCTAGTCCGGCGCCGCAGCTGCTCAAGACGAGCATTAGCCGGTTGAACCACTTCCGCCGTAAATGGTTACGTTCAGACATGAATCATTCACCTGCCGCTTTCACTGATGTCAAACGCCACACCAGCAAGCGGGCCACCACATTTACCAGCAGAGTGACACCGAAAAGCACCAGTGCCAGCTCTAGGAGGCTGCTGATAAAGAGCCCACTGGAAGCCTCACCGAACTCCAGGGCAATCTTGCTGGAAATAGTAGAGCCGGGAGAGAAAAGCGAGGGTGTTAACTTGTAGGCATTGCCGATGACCATAGTCACTGCCATGGTTTCACCGAGGGCGCGTCCCAGTCCCAGTATTGTCGCCCCTACTAGTCCGGAGCGGCAATATGGAAGCACTGCCCGGCGGATCGTCTCCCAGCGCGTCGCCCCCAGCGCCAGCATCGCTTCCCGCTGATGGTCGGGGACAGCGCGAATGGCATCCCGGCTCACTGCGCTGATGATGGGGATAATCATCAGCGCGAGGATAACTCCTGCGGTAAGGAAACCAACGCCGAACACCTGCCCGTGAAATATCGGGATGAATCCCAGATGTCCTCCCAGCCATCTCTCAATCGGTCTCATGAACGGCACCAGAACGTAGAGCCCCCACAACCCTATGATTACGCTGGGTATGGCAGCCAGCATTTCGATGAGAAAAGAGCAGGGACCTCGCAGCCATGAGGGCGCCATTTCCACCAGAAAAATAGCTGCTCCCAGGCTTATCGGTACAGCGATTAGGACGCCGATCGCCGAGCTCACCAGCGTCCCGTAGATTGCCGGAAGAGCGCCAAAAGATTCTCTGACCGCGTCCCAGGATGTGCTGCCGAGGAAGGAAAGCCCGAACTTGCTGATAGATGGCGCGGCATCTATGCTCAGGACAGCAACAAGCCCTAACAGAATCGCGACTATGACGAGGGCGAAAACGAGTGTAAGGTTCGAGAATATCCTGTCGCCGAGGCGCCTATGGCGGCCAAATGTCCGGCCTTTTATAGGGGATGGTGACGTAGCAGGTGCGTCGTATTCCATTGCGGTATACTGCCTCAGCTCTCCTTTACGGGACAAACGGCGAATGCAGAAGAGGTTTCACCTCTCTGCATTCCTCCTATTTGATTGTTTGTTTGATAGCTGTCATGCCTGTCTATTGACTGAGCAATGGCTGCCCCTGGTAGTTAATGGACTTTATCTCGTTTTCCACCTTGGTCACAGCTTCGCTTGATAGAGGGGCGTAGAGAAGCTGCGGTTCATACTGCTGTCCGTCATGTATTGCCCACCAAAGCATATTTACCAGGGCCTCGCCTTTTACTTTATTCGTTTGGTTTACGTATGCCAGTATCCAGGTAAAGCCACAAATCGGGTAAGCGTCCGGGTTAGATGAGTTGGTAATCATGACCTTCATGTCGTCTGGCAAAGTAACATTCGCCATCGCTGCGGTCGTTCCGGCCAGGGTAGGAGCTTCGTAGTTTCCGGAAGCGTTCTGCAGCAATATCCAGGGCAGATTATTTTCCGTAACATAAGCAAGTTCAACGTAGCCGATGGCGCCGGGTGTCTGCTGTACCATGCCTGCCACCCCGGCATTATGCTCGCCACCGATATCCCCGGGCCAGTTGACTGACGTGGCGCTGCCTACCTGAGTGGCCCAGTCGGAACTTACCTTCGAGAGATAGTTTGTGAAGATGAAGGTAGTGCCGGAACCGTCAGACCGGTGCACCACTACAATCGGCGTGTTGGGGAGGTTCAGTCCCGGGTTGAGGGCTGTAATTTGCGGGTCGTTCCAGGTCGTTATTTGCTTAAGGTAGATCTTAGCCAGGACATCGCCTGTAAGCTTGAGCTGTCCCGAGGCGATACCGGACAGGTTGTAGGTTATAGCAACTGCTCCGGCGGCTGTCGGTATATGCAGAATCGGGCCGCCTGCGTCCTCCGCCTTCGCTTCCTGTTCAGGTGTCATGATAGCGTCAGTGGCGCCGAAGTCGATGGTACCTGTTGTAATCTGGTTGATGCCTGCGCCCGAACCGACCCCCTGATAGTTTATTTTTACACCTGTGAGCTGGTAATATTCGCTAAACCACTTGGTATACAGAGGTTGAGCGAACGTGCTTCCTGCGCCATTCAGGCTCACTGATTGTGACGGCGCCGTCCCCGTGGTTGTAGGTGTGGGAGTTGACGTTCCGTTATTACCGCTACTGCATCCTACTAGCAAAATTGTTACCACGAGCAAGGCTGCTACCATAGGAAATGTGAACCATTTCCATCTCTTTCTAATTTTCACTTTTTGCCTCCTGTTCACTTTGTTTCAGTTATATGAGACTCGAGTCAGGCAGGATATCCTGTATCTCCTCAATCAATTTTTTTACCTTTGTTTCGATGTCGTCTCTGATGGCCCTTACTTTCTCTATGGGTTTGCCTTCGGGGTCTTCCAACTGCCAGTCTTCGGTGGGGACGAAGGTTGCTGGGCAAACGCCTTCCACTCCGCAGCCCATGGTAACAACTTTGTCAGCGCTTTCCACCATCTCGAGGGTAAGCATTTTGGGGCGCTGGGAACCGATGTCTATTCCTATTTCTTTCATGGCCTGCAGCACGGTGCGGTCTGTATGGCTGGCCGGCTGAGTTCCGGCAGAAAAGGCTTGTGCTCTGCCTTTGGCGTAGTTATTAAAAAAGGCCTCAGCCATCTGGCTTCGGCCCGAGTTGTGAACACACACAAACAGGATTTTCTTCATGTCTCTGGAGATGATAATAGCAGGCGATTGTTAAGAAACATTTAAGGCTTTGTTAAAGGTTTGTTAAACTTTTTGTGGGTTATTGAGGCTTCTGTTCAAGAGGGAGAGTGAAGCTGAAAGTAGAGCCCTTTCTTTCCACACTATCCGCCCAGATCTTACCGCTGTGAGCTTCAATGATGTGCTTAGCGATAGCCAGGCCCAGCCCTGTGCCTTCGCTGGTACGAGACTTATCGGCCTTGTAGAAACGCTCGAAAATCCGGGGCAAGTCGTCTGCAGGAATACCGGGGCCTGTGTCGGCCACTGAGACTAAAATATCTGTGTCCCTTGCTCTCGCCGAGATACTAATTTTGCCGCCAGATGGGGTGAATTTGATGGCATTATGGATGAGGTTGACCAGGACCTGCTCCACGCGGGACTCGTCAGCCATCACCTCAGGCAGGTTGGAAGGAATAGCAAAATCAAACTTGAGCCCTGCCCGGTTAGCCTGTGCCCTGAGCCTGTCTACAACGTGCCCTATAGCATCGGCTATGTTGAATTGTCTCTTGTTAAGAGGGGCTTCTCCGCTCTCGATATGGGACAGCTCTGCCAGTTCCTGTACCATTTGAGCCAGTTTATCCATTTCGATATTTATCCTGTTTAAAAAATCTTTGGCTACCGCAGGGTCGTCGATGGCGCCCTCACTCAGTGTTTCAGCCAGGGCTTTGACTGAGGCAATAGGAGTGCGAAGTTCATGGGAAATATTCGAGATGAAATCCCGGCGGACCATCTCGAGCCTGCGCAACTCGGTAAGGTCCTGGATGTGCATGAGACAGCCGCCATTACCCGGTAAGGGCATGGCTATGATTGTTAAAAATTGCTTTTTAGATTTTATCTCCACAGCTCCGGTTTGCTGTTTTCTTGTGCTCAGACAGTGCTGAAGTATCCCGTTGATCTCATGGTCGCGCACTGCTTCAATGAAAGTCTGCCCCAGGGCTCTCTTTTCAGAAACTTGGAAGATATTCTCTGCTGCGCGGTTCATTGTGGTTATCTTAGCGTCATTATCTACCATGAAGATGGCATCATCTATGTTAGATAGGATGGCTGCCATCCTGTCGCGTTCGTTGGTAATTAGGGCTACCATTTCCCTGAGCCTGGCTGCCATCTGCCTGAATGCTGTGGCAAGCTCGCCCACCTCATCCTGGGACGTTATCTGGATATCCTGGTCGAGTTCAAGTTCACCTTCAGCCACTTTCCTGGACAGGTAAGTTAATTTTTTGATTGGCTCAGTGCTGGTCCTCAGTATCTGAAACGACAGCAAGATAGCGATAATAGCGGCAGCGACATCTCCAATGACGATAACGACATTAACGCCCAGGGTTTCATCTCCGGCTCTCCGGGATAAGTAGACGCCGAGACCGCTCATACATGCTATGACAAATACGGCGAAAACTATGCCTATGCGCCATCTGATACTGCGAAACACTATTACCCCTCGAATTTATAGCCGATGCCGCGCACGGTCAAAAGGTGCGCCGGGTTTGCCGGGTTTGTTTCAATCTTTTGCCGCAGCCACCTTATGTGTACGTCTACAGTGCGGGTATCGCCTGCATAATCATAGCCCCAGACCTTCTCCAGCAGCTGCTCGCGGCTGAGTACCTGTCCTTTGTTCTTAACTAGGAAAGCAAGGAGGTCGAACTCCTTGTGGCTCAGGTCGACAAGAGTACCGCTACGAGATACTGTGTGGCCAGCAAGGTCTATCTCCAGCTCGTCGGCCTTGATGGACGATGGAATCGCTTCTTGAGTCGAGCTCGCCGCCGTCATCATCTCGGCGCGGCGCAGCATCGCTCTGATACGGGCCAGGAACTCTCTGATGCTGAAGGGTTTGGTCATGTAGTCATCGGCCCCCAGCTCAAGTCCTACCACTTTGTCGGTTTCTTCAGCCTTGGCTGTGAGCATGAGGATGGGCACGGTCATCTCCCTGCGCAGGATGCGGCAGACCTCTAAACCATCCAATTTGGGAAGCATAATGTCGAGGACAATCAAGTCGGGCTTCTTGCTCCTGGCAAAATCCAGGGCCTCTATGCCATCTGAAGCGGTAAGTACGTCATAGCCTTCTTTGGTGAGATTGTACTTCAGGACATCTTGCAGATTTAGGTCGTCTTCAACGACAAGAATCTTGCTGCT
>DAOUMT010000155.1:0-3165 GCA_034409195.1 Dehalococcoidia bacterium | reverse complement strand
GCCGTACTGTGGCCTTGCCACAGTACGGCCGGTTGCCTTTTAACCTAATAACCTAGCCCCATTCCTTGATTGCCTTGGCCGCAGCAGGCATTCCTTTGGCCAGGTCTTGGGGAATCATGACCGGGATGAATTTTACTTTGGCCTTAAACCCGAAGAAGAAGGGCTCGGCCATTGCCACCATCTGGGAGGGGTCATCCATGTTAATGACAATGTATGCCCCTCGATTGCCTTTCATCGTAGTGAAGTAAGCGGCCTCCGCTTTCATCTCTTTCAGCAACCCGGTTATCTTTTCTCCGAACTTAGGGTCCCTGAGGGCTTTATTGCCAGCCTCTCCATCCATTTCCATTTTCATTAAAAACTTCATTTTACCGTCCTCCTTTAATTATTAAAGTTGCCCGTGATTTCCCAATAAATCCTCGAAGCTATTGCGTCCCCACTTCCGCTTCTCTACCAGCACTACATGACATCCACTCTCCCTTCCTAAATATTCCCCCGATGATTTTCATTAGCAGCTATGAGCCCGCTATAAAAAGCCAGAGCACGATAGAAGTTTGGGGATTACGGGCGGCATCGGATGAGAAAAATCATGGCCTGCCTCACCACCTGTGCTGGTTCGCTACCGATAGGTAGCGAACCAGCACCATCACCCACAATAACCTTTTAAGCCCGCTTTTCGCTGCCAAATGCATATTTCCATTCTACTGAGAAAGAAATCAAGAAGTCATAACATCGCACGGAAAATAGTTAAGGAGTTATGACATTTATGAGGCGTGAAAAGTGATTATACAACAAGTGCAAATGTTAGGGGTTCTATGGTTCGAGAGGCATGATAATTGCCATGATTATGTAAATCAAAATGCCCGTGAGGGCGAAGAACAGTGTCAGTACTGCGATGAGCCTGATGAGAGTAGGATCAACGTCGAAGTACTTGGCGATGCCGCCGCATACGCCCCAGATTATTCTTTCGTCTCTGCTGCGGTAAAGCCTCTTCTCCATCGTTCCACCCTCCCCGCAATTTTTAGATATATATCTGCGTACTCATCGGTCTCTGCGGTTACTAATTACTCCAGCACGATATCTCCGCTTTTGCCGCCGCTTTTGCGCGCCAGACGTATGCTCTCGATGCGCATGCCCCTGTCCACAGCCTTGCACATGTCGTAGATGGTGAGAGCAGCCACCGCTACCGCTGTGAGCGCCTCCATCTCCACACCAGTCTGTGCCGCGGTCTTCACAGTTGCTGTTATATTCACTGTGGAGCGTTCCCCATCGAGCTTGAACTCAACAGACACGTGCGTAATCGGAAGGGGATGGCAGAGGGGAATCAGGTGAGAGGTCTGCTTGGCCGCCATGATGCCTGCCATCTGGGCTACGGCCAGGACATCTCCCTTAGCAGCCTCGCCCTTTTTTATCATTGCCAGCGTGGCAGGCTTCATCAAAACCACGCCTTTAGCTATCGCTGTGCGCTCCGTTGCCGGCTTTTCCGATACGTCAACCATGCGCACCTTGCCTTCGGAGTCAAAATGGGTCGGCAGAGACGATTCGTGAATCGCCTCTGCGTTACACGCCATCTCGTTGGCCAGCCTGTTCGCCCTCTCGTTCTCGAAATGGTGATTATGGCCCTTTATCCAGACCCACTCCACGCTGCGCTCTGCCGCTAACCTGTCCAACTCATGCCATAAATCGAGGTTAGCGCTGCGCTTCCAGTTCTCGGTCATGGTGCGAATGAGATACTGGCTATCGCTGTGTATGGTTACTTGAGAGCCGGCCGGGGTTTGCTCCAGTGCTTTGACCGCTGCCAGAATCTCCATCCTGTTGTTAGTGGTGTTCTCCTCGCGGCCTTTCAGTTCCCGCCTCTTCTCGCCGTTCACAATAACCGCAGCCCATCCCCCGGGCCCCGGGTTGCCCACGCATGCGCCGTCGGTGTAGATATGTATCACATCAGCCTCCGATCTGCGACATGAAACGCTCGCAGGTAACCCCCGCTACAAGTTTATGCTTTTCCGGCTTCGACACAACTGCCTGCCGTATCAGATTCTTTATATCTTCAACAGCCGCACCCTGACGCAGCGGACCTCGCAGGTCGATTTCTGCATCCGAAAAAAGGCAGGGGCGCAGCCTACCGTCAGCGGTGAGGCGCAACCTGTTGCATGCCTGGCAGAAACAGTCAGTGACCGGGCTGATGAAGCCGATGGTTCCTTTTGCGCCGGGGAAGCGATAGTACTTGGCAGGTCCGATGCCGTTGGGAAGAGAAGGCTCCAGCTTGCCCAGGGTCTCGATGCGCTCCTTTATCTCGGATACAGGCACCAGAGAGCGGTTCTTTTTGCCCTTTTCCATGAAGGGCATAAACTCGATAAACCGTACGTGCCATACATCGCTGACCGTCAAGAGGGCGAAGTGCGGTATCTCGTCGTCGTTGGTATCGCGGATAACCACCATATTGACCTTCACCGGATTAAGCCCCACCTTCTTGGCAGCCTCCATGCCCCTGAGCACATCGTCGAGTTTACCCATCCGGGTGATTTTATGGAACCTTTCGGGGCGAAGCGAGTCAAGGCTGATATTGACGCGGTGCAGCCCTGCCTTCTTTAACTCGGCAGCGTAACGCTCCAGCAGCACACCGTTGGTGGTCATTGATACGTCGTCAACACCTTCAATTCCGGCCAGCATCGCCACAAGGTCTGTCAGCCCTGCCCTCACCAGGGGCTCACCTCCGGTGAGTCTTATTTTGGTGATGCCAAGCTCAGCCGCTGCCCTGGCAAGAAGGCAGATCTCCTCGTACCTCAGAATATCGTCGTGGGACATCAGGGGGATACCCTCTGGAGGCATACAATAAATACACCTCAGGTTGCAGCGGTCAGTGACTGAGATTCGCAGGTAATTTATGGGACGCTGGTAAGAATCGCAGAGTTTCGTCATAATCGCTTCTCGAGGGGTCTACAAACTCTTTTCGGTTTCAAATTCAAATAGTTCAAACTTCCTATTTTTTAAATTTGAATTTGTTTAGGATTTCGGATTTAAAGCTTAGAGTTTCCTTCTATTAATTGTAAACCAAGTCTTTACTGCTTTGCCAATCTCTCCAGTATCCGCCTCGCCTTTTGCGCTGCTTTGGCGCGATGGCTGATCCTGTTTTTCTCAGCGAGTGACAGCTCCGCCATCCTTTTGTCC
>DAOUMT010000154.1:0-7985 GCA_034409195.1 Dehalococcoidia bacterium | reverse complement strand
GGTTAGTGGCGGCCTACGCAGGAACGGCACGAAAAGCTCAAGGCATTGTGCCCCTACATTTAGGACAGGCGAGGGCGCCTGTCCTACCAGTCGCTATCACAGGCCTATTGATGAAGCGACCTTCTCCAGGTGGAAGTCGGTGTCTCCTAGGAAGGACGCTGACCCCAAAACGCGGCGGTAGTACAGTCCGATGTCGTGGTCCATGGTGAAGCCTATGGCTCCGTGTATCTTGACCCCGCTCAGGGCAACGCTCCGGTATACTTCGTTGGCCTTCGCTTTGGTCATGGCAATCTGCAAGTCGCAGGGAGCGCCCGTGCTGAGCAGCCACGCTGCCTGGTATACGAGGTACTGCAGTCCCTCGACGTCAATGAGCATGTCGACAAGCTTGTGCTGTATTACCTGGAAGGAGCCGATAGGCTTGCCAAACTGCAGCCTCTCTTTGGCGTAGGTGTTCGACATGTCCAGGACCGCCTGGCAGGCCCCGGATACTTCGGCGCATTTCAGTACGGTGGCCTTCCTCATGATATGCTCGATTATGTCCCAACCCTGGCCCGCCTTGCCCAGGACATTTGCTCGGGGAACCTTCACATCCTTGAAGCTTACCTTGCACTGTCTCTCACCTGTCAGCGTGGGTATCGTTTCAATATGGATGCCCGGCTTCCTGGCGTCAACGATGAAGAAGGTCAGCCCTTTCTCAGGTGCTCTGCCTTTAGCGGTGCGGGCTATGACCAGCAGGTAGTCGGCCGCATCGGCGTAAGGGACAAACATCTTCTCGCCGTTGATGATATATTCTCCACCTTGCAGCTTCGCCTCGGCATTTATTTCAGAAGCACCGTAGCCACCCGATGACTCGGTCATCACCAGAGTCCAGACCTTTTCCCCTCTGCTGATAGGGGCAAGATACTCTGCCTTCTGGGCGTCGGTCCCGTACTCAAGTATGGGCAGTGCGCAGAGCGCTACGGCAGAGAAGAAAGGCCCGGGCAGAATATTGCGGCCCATTTCTTCCATTAAGACCATCAGGTCGACAAAGTCGGCATTCAGGCCTTCGTATTCCTCGGGGAGGACAAGCCCTGTCCATCCCATCTCTGCCATACGGAGCCAGAGTTGAGAATCATAGCACTTTTCGCTCTTCTCAAGCTCTTTGACCTTAGCTTTGGGACACTCCTTGGTCAGGAAACGCCTGGCTTCTTCGCGGAGCATATTCTGATGTTCGGTGAAGTTGAAATCCATCGCGGTCTCCTTTATCTTTCAATACGATTTGGGCAGTCCCAGCTTGAATTGCCCGATGATGTTTTTCTCTATTTCGTCGGTGCCCGCCGCTATGGTAATGCCCGGGAACAGCAGGTAAAGATGCTGTATGGCGCCTCTGAGCCTGGAGAGTTTGGAACCCTGGTCTACCTGGGAATAGGCTCCCAGTATCTCTGTGCCGGTATTAGCCATCCGTTCTTGCACACAGTCACCGTAGGCCTTATTTCGGGAAGCCTCGTAGATAGGGATTACGCCCTGGCTCATCTTCCAGGCTATTTCGTACGACAGCATTTTCAAGGTCTCCAGATCGATCGCTCTCTCTGCCAGCTTGTGCCGGATTACGGGGTTCTGCGACATAGGTACCCCACCCTCTTTAGTTTCGGCTGCGTACTCCACAAGGCTTTCCAGCATTCGTCTCCCGGCTCCGTATATCTGGGCGCCGACGCTGTGCCTTTCGTAGGCCAGGGATTGCATCAACTGGTACCATCCCCGGTTTTCCTGTCCGACGAGGTTAGCTGTCGGGACCCGGACATTGTCGAAAAAGACTTCGTTGAAAATGTGAACTCCGGAATAGTTCAGCAACGGCCTGACGGTTACGCCGGGGCTTTTCATATCCACGATGAGCAGGCTGATTCCGTGCTGTTTCTTGGCAGCATTAGGGTCGGTCACCAGTGCCAGCCAGCACCATCTGGCTCTATGGGCGCAGCTTGTCCAGACCTTCTGTCCGTTGACTACGTATTCATCACCTTCCCGCACAGCCCGTGTCTGAATATTGGCAAAATCCGAGCCGGCATTGGGCTCGCTGTAACCGGTACACCACACGCCATCGGGGTCTCCCGCGGCGATAGGCGGCAGGTATTTTTGCCTCTGCTCCTCGCTGCCATAAAGCATCAAAGAAGGCCCCACCCAGGCGGTGCCGCTGATGCCCATCCCCAGACCCGGGATGCCCCAGTAGGTAGCTTCCATAGCCAGAACCATCTGCTCGAGGTACGAAGCTTCCTGCCCTCCGTATTTTTTAGGCCAGGCCATAACGAGCCAGCCTTTCTGGGCAAGTTTCTTCGAGATAGACATAGCGAAAGCCCAGTCCTCATCAAGGCCTTCTTCGTCCAGGAAGTTGTGAATAAAATCTGGTGGTATTTCTGCTTTAGCGAACTGGCGTATCTCTTCTCGCAGCGCATCTTCTTTTTCGCTCAACTTAAAGTCCATATCGCTCCTCCGTCACTGGTTAATTGAAGCTATCATTATAATAGGTGCAGGCATTTGCTTTATTACGCAGATTATCAGGTTTTGTTGTGTGATTAGTCTACCACTTTTCAACCGATGTTTCTTGCCATGTGCCAAATTCGGGCAGACACACGGTCTACCCCTACGCCGGTGCGGGCCCTAATTGCCAAACAACCGGTTTTGTAATACGAGTTTTGCTACCTTATAATCATGGGGGATACAGTGAGTAGAGATGTCTGAGCAGGCCAGATTGTATATCGGTACGTCGGGCTGGTCTTATCCCAAAGGTGAAGGCACCTGGAACGGATATTTCTATCCCAGGGGTAAGATGAACGAGCTTGAGTATTACAGCCAGTTCTTCAATACCGTTGAGATAAACAGCTCATTCTACAGGCCGCCAAGTGTGGGCAACGTTTATAACTGGGTTAGAAGGGTGCCGGAAGACTTCGTTTTCACGATAAAGCTATGGCAGAAATTCACTCATCCCGGGATGTACAGAGAGGCTATCGGTGAGGATGCCGTAATAGTACAGGACGATGTTGATTTTTTTGAGCGCAGCATAGTACCTCTGGTCGAGTACGGCAAAATGGGTGCCCTGTTGGCCCAATTCCCGCCCAGTTTCAAAAATAACGGCTATGGACAACATATATTGAACGGAATAATTAAAAAGTTCGGTAAATATAGACTTGCTGTTGAACTGAGACACAAAAGCTGGAGCGATGACGCCAACACCGCCAGAGTGCTCAGGGAAAACAACGTGTGCTGGGTGAAAATCGATGAGCCTAAGTTCGACTTTTCAGTGGCGGAGGACGTACCGGTGACCTCGGATATGGCTTACTTCAGATTTCATGGCAGAAATGCTGAAATGTGGTGGCAGGGAGATGCCGAAACCAGGTACAACTACCTATATTCACCGGGGGAGATAAAAGAGCTGGCTGAGAAAATTAAGTCGGCCGCGAAGCAGACCAAGGTAGTCCTTGTATTCTTCAACAATCACTGGCAGGGACATGCCCCGCGGAATGCAGTTGATATGATGAAAGATTTACAGATGCCTTTCAAGAACTTACCAATACAGGTGCCGCTGGTGGACAAAGAATGATCTTGTATGAGGCAGACTCTATGCTTTGGCTTTGGCATAGGGGATGACACGGATGCCTAGGTTGGGCTCGACATCGAAGGATACAATGTTGCCTGTATTGAGCTGGGCTCCTCGCACCTTGGCTACCTCGAGTATCTTAACCATCTTGCTCCCCATGGTCTCGATGCGCAGTCTCAGATGGGCGTCGCACATGGACCCTAATCTGACCATGGCCTCTTCTGTGAAGGCGTAGGAGTGCGCCACGCAGATAATGCTCATTCCCCTGCCGGTAAGCACCTTGCACTCCTCGAAGAAAGAAAGTACCTCTTCGATAGTGGCATGGGCCAGATAGTAGGTGAGGGAATCTATAACCGCTACGTCGACGCCCTTTCGAGCACAACCGGCAAGCAAAGGCACAATGCCTGCGCTCAGGCTCTGCCTGGTTTTTTTGATGTCTATGGGATATATCGACAACCGGGAAAGAAGCAGATAATCCGTAATATCGAGATTCAAGCTTTGCATCTGAGTGACTAGACTCTTTGTTGTGTTCTCGGTGGTGATGATGACAGCGGTACATCCATTGTTCAGCGAGCCCCAGAGCATCTGCTGCGTGAGCACGGATTTGCCGGAGTCGGATTGTCCTTCGACAAGAGTGAGGGTCTTCAGGGGTATCCCGCCACCCATCTTCTTGTCGAGCTCATCGTTACCCGTTGAGATGAATTTGAGCTCGTTCTCCTGCGCCGTTCTCATCGCATCCCCCAGTCACTGAAAATTGTGTTTGAAGGCGAACCTAGTTGAGAGAGATGGTGCTCCTGGTATCTTCTTACAAGAAGGTATCACTTGAAGGCGGCTACTACAATGGGCACGCTGTACTGAGAGGGAGGGGTAAATAGTAATGACTGGAAGTACTATGCAGGTCTAAAAGGCAAGAGGAAGCAATGATATATTAAGGGCGACCTGCCTAGGCAGGTCGCCCTTACGCATCTTCATCAGTGCATAGCTGGCGCTTAGAGTCTCTTGCGCACCAGGTAAGAGGCAAGGAACTTTCTGTCTACGTTGGGTGTGCGGTATAGCTGGAAGATCATGGAATCGCGGTACATCAGCTCCAGAGGCCAGCCTTCCTCTCTCTCGATGCCGCGAGCGCCCATAAGCTCCATCGCTTTGAGGCAGGCCTCGAGGGCTGCAGGGGCAGCCATGCGGAAGGCAAGAATTGACCATTTGCCGTGCAGTGCGTTAACCTCGCCCTCGTCCCAGAGCTTGTTGGCCTTGGCAGCAAGAGCGCGTGAAGCTTCCGCGTTGACCCACATATCTGCTATAGGGAAGTGGACTCCCTGGTATTCGATAAGAGGACGGTCCCACCTGATAGTGGATGAAGTGTACTCTATGACGATTTTCATAGCGGCTTCCTGAGTGCCCACAGCCTGGAATGCCTGGTTGCCCATGTGTTTGTTCATGGCATCGACCAATGAGTACAAGCCTTTGCCCTCGGGGGCTGCCAGGCGGCTCTTATGCACCTTCAGGTCCTTCAGGAGCAGCTCGTAGCGGGCGCAACCCCATCTGGCTCCCATGAGGTCTCCCTCACGGCCGCGGATGATGCCGGGCTCCTCATCGTTGACAATAAACATGGTAAGACCGCTGGTGCGCTTGGTGGTATCTGTCTTCAACAGCACCAGGTGCCACTGAAGTCCGACCGGGCCAGGGCTGCACATCGCCATCCACCACTTGGGGCCGTTAAGATAGTAGTAGTCACCTTTCTTTACCGCAGTGCCACGCATAGCACCCATGTCAACACCTGACTCCGGGTCGGTGGCCCATAAGGTGCAGAACCCTCCGTCGAGGGTTCGCTTGAGGTACTCTCGTTTAGTCTTCTCATCCGGGGTCCATTTAAGCAACATGTGGCACCAGGGCTCGCCGTAGGCAAAGGCGTCGTCCATCCTGGGAGTGAAAGCCATCTTAGTAATTTCGGCAGAGAGCAGGCCGCACTCCATTGCTGACCAACCTGGTCCGCCGTATTCCTTGGGTATCACTCGACCATAGAAGCCGTCGTTTATTATTTGCTTGTGCATGCCATAGTAGACGTCTGACATCTCTGTCAAGGCCATGACACCACCCAGGCGGTCTAACTGTCTGCGATTGGGCAGCCACCACTCCTCGATTATGTCCCTAGCCTGCTCCAGTTTCTTGTACATCTCTGGAGTCCACTCTTCGGGATGCTGGTAGGGATCATAAATATCGACTGCCATCTTCATCTCATCAGCCACGTTGTTCTACCCCCTTAAAATTAATTTGCGGGATGCTTTCTACTATTAAAACGACTGGGATTAGTTTAATCGTTTTTTATCGTTTGGTCAAGTGAAAGTGAGATGAGGCCATTTCTCGATAATCCTCAAACATCTAGGTGCCCCAATCCTAGTGGATTTTGGGCTGTGATAGTCAATAGTGCGATGTACTTGTGAGAGCTTGCTCGAAGCTAGTTATTGTGGTATAATCACAGTGAGTAAAGATACCCTTCCAAACGTAGCCGATGTGATAAGGCTTGAGCTAAAAAGTGAGACAAAAGTCACATATATATCGGTAGTAATCGTTAGAATATGGGCATTCAAGCTGGGAATAAAGAAGGAGGTCTTGCCATGGCTGTTGTAGAGGAGAAGAGGCTGACACAGATAATAGCAGATCAGGTGCGATTTCGAACGATGATGGGCAAGCGCACAGGACGGGTTGAGGAGCAGGAGAAGCTGGGCAAGATAAGCAATATCCGGCCCACCCTGAAGCTGGACATAGAGCGAGCCCGCTTTGTCACCCAGGCGTATAAGGAAACTGAGGGCGAGCCTATCGCCATCCGCAGGGCCAAAGCTATGGCCAACTATCTGGACAACATGTCCATCTATATAAACGACTATGACCGCATCGCCGGCAATTCCTCCAAGTCCCCCGACCATGTAATCAGTTATCCGGAGCTCTACTCTCGCTGGGTGGACAAAGCCATCGAGATGGGCTACAAGGATATGCTGACCGACGAAGAGCGTGCCGAGATGCACGAGATTAACAAATACTGGTTCAATAAGTCGGTGCATGGCGCCGAGCGCCGGTATCTTGCTGAGGCGGACAAGCCCTACTGGTCTTATATGAACCAGGGGGTGTTTGTCTGGATGCATGGCGCTCATTCCGGGCAGGTGCCTAATTACGAGAAGGTATTCAAGGTAGGGTTAAAGGGCATATTGAAGGAAACTCAGGACAAGCTGGCTCAGGTAACTCAGGATAGAGCCCTGATCCGAGATAATCCCAGGGATTTCCTGAAAAAGAAGGCATTTCTGGAGGCGGTCATCATAAGTATCGAGTCTGCCATCAGGTGGGCGCACAGATATGCTGAGATGGCCAGGACTATGGCGGCGGTGGAGGAGGATCCCAAGAGGAAGAAGGAGCTGGAGTTGATCGCGGAAAGCTGCTCCTGGGTGCCTGAGAACCCGCCACGGAGTTTCCACGAGGTGTTACAGGCCTGGTTCCTGCTGTTCCTTCTGGTGAGGGTACTGGATATCCAGACCAGCGGAATCGGAGACAGAGTGGACTATATATGGTATCCGTTCTATAAGAAGGATAAGGATGCAGGCAAGATAACCCCAGCGGAAGCTCAGGAGTTAATAGAGTATGTCTGGCTCAAGTTCACCGAGCTGGCCGACTTCAATGCGCCGATAATGGGCAGCGGCGCTCATACCACACCACGATATATTACAATCGGCGGCCAGGACCGTAAGGGTCGCGATTCCACCAATGAGCTGACCTACATCATAATGGACAGCGTTAAGGCTCTGAAGCTTGTGGAGCCCATGATGGTGGTCAGACTGCACAAGAACACCCCGGACGAGTTTCTTTACAAGTTCACAGATATAATGAGGCAGGATGCGGGCCATTACGGCATCTTCAACGATGAATTCATGGTAACGTGGCTGGTGGGCAAAGGAATACCTATCGAGTACGCCAGAAACTGGTGTGTCGAGGGTTGCATGAGGTGGGCTGTAGTTGGCTACCCGATGGGGCACCGCGGTATCGCCGGCGTAGGTTTCGCTTTGCCCAAGTGCCTGGAGCTAGCTTTGATGGGGGGCAAGGACGACAAGTTCTTCGACGGGAAGCAGACAGGGGCAGTTACGCAGGACCCACTCACATTCACCTCCATTGACGAGGTTATCAAGGCTTATCTGGAGCAGGTTAAGTTCTTCACCGATAAGATAGTGATTTTCAGCAACATAACGGATGCTATTGAGGAAATCTGGCTGCCCCAGCCGTTAAACTCTGCTCTGCTGGATGGCTGTATTGAGAACGCCCAGGATGTCAGAGAGCTGCACAAATGGCTCATGACCTATATGCAGCCTGTGGGGCTGGTGACAGTGGCGAATGCGCTGGTGGCGATGATGAAGCTGGTCTTCGAGGACAAGAAGGT
>DAOUMT010000153.1:0-6185 GCA_034409195.1 Dehalococcoidia bacterium | reverse complement strand
GGATAAGTGTGAGTGGGTGCAGGCTTGGAATATCTTGGCTGCAATTGCCAACCGTCAAGTTAGCCTTAGACGCAATGAGCCTGAGCCAATCACATACACGGTAACATGGGGGAAACGGGTTATGGAGGTAAGCCCCGATGAGTTATATTCTTATCCCGCTTTGAGACGCCGAGCGTTCCGTACCTGGAATATCCTCATTATACCGCAGAGCATGGGGCCGAAAGAATGGGATAACGCTCTGCGGAAATTATTATCCCGCACCGAGATAACTTCTGAACCTAATAAATCCAATGCCCAGGCAATACTCGATGCTTTAGAAGACTTCAGCAAACACGGTGATGCTAAATCGTTATTCGACCTTAACCGTCATTCATTCACAAAAGAAAACAAAAGCTTTTTCAAGCTCAGTAGTTTTGAGAAGTTCTTATTTGGTAGGAGCGACTCAAGGTTCTACTATCAAAGGCACCTGGCGTCCAGGGACAAAATTGTGTCGGCATTACGAAGCGTGGGCGGAAAAGAAGGGTGGATACATATTGCCAAGAAGGATGTTCAGAGTACCGGGCGGGAGAGCGTGCGTGTTTGGTCTGTGCCGGAGGATTTTAATAAGAATAATGGACAATCGGAATTTAATCAGGAAATTCCAGAATTGGATGATGATGCTGAGCCTGATGATGCACCAGCAGTGGTTTTCTAGGCGAAAGACACAAAGGACGAGGTAAGCCATGAATGTGGAAAAGCTAATCCAGCAAGTAAGGGCTTTGGGTGTCACGGTAAGGTATAGTGACGGCAAGATATATCTGGGCAACCAGGAGGTATTAACACCTGAGCTATGGCAGTATTTACGAATGTTTCAAGACGATATACCAACTTACCTTGAGGTTGAGGAAATATCCCGCCAATTGACAAATCTTGGCTGCGTTCTTGTGCATTCCAAGATACTTAATGATTACATCGCTTTCATTAGACCTGGAAACGAGCATAAGGTTCCACGTGGCTTTATTGCATACAGCGAAGATGAACTTCATAGGTACTTTGTTTCCGGTGCCTCAGCGTATGGCAAAGAATTGCGGTTAGTGCATAGGAAGAAGAAAAAGCAGACCAGGATAAAGGAATTCGATGAACTATGCGATATGGCAAGGGAAAACCAGGTTGGTGTGAGTAACACAAATGGTAATCACCCTGAAAGTAATGCGGATACAGCGTTCTGAGGTAAGTCTATGCGTAGTCTAGCTTCGATAGCTTCTTTTTGTAGCGCACAGCGGGTGTGCAATACAAAATTACAGTAACACATATAGGTAACACATGTAGATTCTACAAGGGAAAAGTCTATTCGTAGTCTACGTTGACATTACAGAATTGCGAAGCTAATTACGATAAAGGAGAGTATCAAGAAAAGCTGTTATAAAGTGAGGATTGGTGAATGCTAGCTACCAGGAAGCGCAAAAAGTTTATCTGCGGTAACTGCTTGATACTTAAAACGCAGCCAGAGGGCGGTGTCATACATTTTGCCTGTGGTCACCGTATGTATGAATACCTTATATGTCCCACCTGTTGTAATACCAGTAGTTATGATGAAATTGCTAGCACTATCGAACGCCGTATTAATAAGACGCATTGCATTCTTCCCCAGTACTGGGCTGGGGTGCTGGCCTAAACTCGAAAGAACACTGAATATTTCGAGCATGAATAGCAAGTTACACGTCAAAAAATGATGTAGGGCGAGTATCTAGGGGCATTAAATACTGATACAGTAGGTCTAATATCCAGTGCAAGAACATAGTTCCAGTAATTATGGAGGTAATTATGGGACACATAGCACCGAGTCGGGAGAGATACCTTACCAATCACCCCCAAATCACCATTCGAGTACCGGCGCATTTAAGGGATGAGATTCAGGTTTACGCTGAATCCAAAGGTCTGACACTTGGTGAATTGGTCAAGAAATTATTTTGTGATAAGGCGGAGCCTTTTGCCAGCTTTAAGGAAGGTTTTAATGTTGGTTATGGCTTCGCAGTAGCTAAAAGAGACCTTAGCTACCAGTGCTCTAAATGTGGCAGAGACCTAATACTACCACGTGACCAGGCAGTGTTGGTGGTTAGGGAGCTGGTACAGCGCCTTGAGGGCGTGAAATGCGGTTATTGCGATATGGATCGCCCGGTAAAAGCAACGATAAAGGAGTAGACCGATAACGATATTAACAGGAGGTAACAACATGTTAGGAAAAGTCGAGTCACTCGGCATTAAGCTGGACGGTGAATCCCCAGGAACGGAACCTGTAAAAAAGGTAGCCAAGAGTCGCATGGCGTTTGCAGTCCTTCTGCGCAATGATAGTAAGTACTTCGATATAAGGACTGGCGGCAATGTGGGGATTCCTTGCGAAGTTGATTTGTTCGTCTCTCTTGGTCGAGCGGTGCGATACAGCAAAGAACTTAGCCCTGCCTTCGCTACCTGGACACATCATGACACTCTGAAGGCTAATGAAACAAAATGGGCATCGTTCTATGTGGTACTGCCAGAAGGTTGGGAGCCGGAAGAGCTATGTTCGCTGGCTCTAAACGTACAGCGGACAATCGCTCTGGGACCGGAAGGCTTCGATATCGGCGCAGCGAAGTTCATGTATAAGGACGTTATCGACCTGCTGTCGCCGGGCATTGTCGGCCAGATGGAACAAGAGTCGATGATTCAGAACAAGCGTATAAACGACTCTCTGATTGCGTAAGAGAGCTTGCTTGAAGCTAGCGCAGCGAGAGCAAAAACATCGACCCCGCTGTCAAAGTCTGTCGGATTTCAATTCTGGGGCTTCGTGTACACGAGCAAAGCGAGTCAAAAGCTCTCAGAAGCTTCGATAACTAGACGCTCTTATGCGTGAGAGCGTTAAACAAAATACATCAGATTGTTTAGGAAAAGCATGGCAGAGCAACAGACAACAGCTTTAGTGCCCGTTACCGATAAGACACTAACATTAAACAAAAATACTAAAGTGTCAGTGTCAGCTATCGCCAGAGCGAAAGTTGCGAGTGGAGCCTATGTACCTCATTTAGGAATAAACGAGGTGCGCAGTATTGCCAATGCCGCCGGTAGTATTGGCAATAATAAAGAACGTGACAAGCTCTTGATAATGACACTGTTTGATGGGTGTCTCAGAGTCAGTGAGGCACTAGGTTTGAGACCACTAAATATCAAGCAGGACTCCGATGGCTGGTGCTTAGAGATATTCGGCAAAGGTGGTAAACCAGGAATAGCTGCCATATCTGCTTCACTGGCAGCGCAACTTCAGGCGTACTGCTACCGGCATAAAGTGGAACCTAATGAACGTATATTCCCCATTAACCGCACCAGGGCGTTTCAGATATGCGAGCACGCCATGATAGTTGCTGGCGTATCAAAGCCTCAGCATGTTGGGGCGTGTCATGTGCTGAGGCACTCTGGAGCTATAGAAAGGTTAAGGGCAACGGGGAATCCTCGGGCAGTCCAGGAACAGCTAAGACATACCACAGCACAAATGACACTGAGATACTTGAAGACGCTGAGTGCAGATGAAGCTATAACTATTCAGAAGGGCGTGGATTTCCAATGGTAGATACGGTGGAAGGTTCAAGATTTTTGATTTTTAAGGTTAAAAAACCTACCTATAGCACATAGGGCTGATACATAGGAACATAATATAGGTATTAGCTTCGATGTAAGTTACCAGCGTAACCCACCCATTTTTTTAAGGCAAAAATTTTTTAAACCTCTTTGCTAGACATAAAAGGCTTTAGGCGCAATCGACTTTCTGATAGACTGAGACTGAAGGATAAAGCAATTGGAGGTCAAAATGAAAGCAGCTATTTACGCAAGGGTTTCCACAGAAGAACAAACTCAAAACTTCTCCATTGAGAACCAGCTTGACCATCTGCGCAGATTTTGCCAGCAACACGACTATCAAATATCGAAGGAATATGTTGACCCTGGCTACTCTGGCACAACACTTAATAGGCCAGCTTTAATTAAACTCCTGGAAGACGCAAAGGCGAAGCTTTTCGACATCGTAGTAGTTTACAAGCTGGACAGGTTCTTTCGCAGCAATAGACACCTGTTTAACACTCTTGGTGAGTGGGAGGTGATAGGCGTTTCACTTGCCTCCGTTACAGAGCCATTTGATACTTCGACTACGATGGGCAAGGCGTACCTGGGAATGGCTTCCACATTCGCCGAATGGGAGAGAAACACCTTTATAGACAGAGGTCGTGATGGTATTCGTAAGGCTCTTGAAAAAGGATTCTATTCCGGTGGCACGATTGCATACGGCTACAGACTTAATCCAGCGACAAAGAAAATAGAGATAGACGAAGAAGAAGCCAAGATTATCAGAGACATCTTCTCATGGATTTTGCAGGATAGCGAAAGCTGTATTAGTATTGCTAAGAGACTGAATGCAATGAATGTTCCGACTAGATATATAAAACAGGAGCGCAAATTCAGAGATAATAGGTTGCCCACCGGAACTAGGTTGCCCACTGGAATATGGCGACCTGCCAGAGTCTATGAGATGCTGAGGAACCCTGCGTACAAGGGCACTTGGGAGTTTGGCAAGGGCAACAAAAAGAGACAGACTATAAAACTGACCTGTCCCGCTATTATCGACGAGCGCACGTTTGCTGAGGCAGAGACCAGATTAAAGGATAACTGTCTCTGGTCTGATAGAACGAGCAAGAAAAATTACCTCTTGCGCAGCCTGATAAAGTGTGATGCCTGCGGCCATAATTATACTGGCTACACCTCTCTCACCACAGCTAACAAAGAATATAGTTACTATCGCTGTACCACCAGAGCGGACGGTGACAAGAAGTGCCAGTCACCTAATATTAAAGCCGATACGATAGAGAGTGCTGTCTGGAAGCAGATATGCGAATATATCGAGAACCCGGATGTAGCCAAAGAACACTTAAAAGCCAAATACGATGTGTGTAAACAGGCTGGCTATGTTTCTGAGCTAGCCCAGAACAAACACAGGCTGGAAGAACTAAAGCAGGCAGAACAACGCTTGCTGGTTAAGTATGCCGACCCGACTAACAATTACAGCGAGGAGGCGCTTAACGGAGCCTTGAACGAAATTAGAGGTAACAGGCAAGAAGTTCAAGATAGGATTAAAGAGCTTGAGAGGTTGATAGTCACCGAAGATGAAGAAATCCGCAGATTGAATGATGTTACCGAGATGCTTAATCAGTTAAAGGACAAGGTCAGGGTTGCTACTCCTAAAACAAAGCAGAAGATTTGCAAGCTGCTGGTCAAGGAGATAAGGGTAGGTAGAAATGAAGATGGGGCGACCAGGTTAAATATCAAATATTACTTCGATAAGGAATTGATTAAGAATAATGGAGAATTTGAACAGTTATCTAAACCGATTAGAGTTTAGAAATTAGGATTTAGGATTTGCCAGTGGGGGTGAATGGTGAAGTTCAGCGCAAGCGTCGCGATAAATGCAACGCCCGAAAAAGCCTGGGCACTGCTAAACGATGTGGAGGAGTGGCCCAGGTGGGTGCCATCCCTGAAGAAGATTGAGAAGGTCTCACAAGGGTCGCTGGGTGTGGGGGCACAGGTCCTGGTTGTAGCCAAGTCTCTCATCACGGTCAACCTGTTGATGAAAATTACCGAGTTTATCCCCGGGCATCGCGTGGTGATGGAGGGTAAAGTCCTGGGTGTGAGTATGACGCGCTATTACGAGCTTGAGCCTGTGGGAGGGGACAAATCGAAGCTCAGCGCTGGTGGCGAGGTCTCAGGGCTGCTGGCATTTTTAGTGCGCCGAGGGGGCCAGAAGCTGTCCGAGGAGATAGTGCAGGCCCTGAAAAAGAAGGTGGAGGAGTCGGTATGATTTCGTAGGGGCACGGCATGCCGTGCTCCTACATTTGTCATCGCGACGCTACGGAATTCATGGCGTTGGTGATAAATATTAAAACAGGTGTGTTATCAGAATTCTTACCCCGATACCTATTAACACGAACCCGCCGAGAGCATCGGCCCAGCGACCCAGCCAGCCGCCTACTCTTTTTCCTGTGTAGAAACCGGCTGCAGTTATGAGGAAGCAGACAATGCCCACTATCAGGGCGGCGAGCCATACCCTTGACTCTACAAAGGCCAGGCTCAAGCCCACGCCCAGCGAGTCTATACTGGTGGCTATGGACAAGGTGAGCAAGGGTATACCC
>DAOUMT010000152.1:0-4579 GCA_034409195.1 Dehalococcoidia bacterium | reverse complement strand
CCATATGGGCGGCATTGATATCGTTCCTGTCAATTCCGCCAAACCGTTCATAATTTCCTGCGGCGATTTTCCCTGGATAACGATAACCGGGAACGCAGGGCCGTCTGAGATAAAACGTATCCCGTTTCTCAGGTCGATTTTCAGACGCCAGGTCGTGTCGGCGATAATGCCGAAAGCGCTGCCATCCCTTCGCACAGCCAAAACCCAGGGATGCGATTGCTGGAGCCTTCTGCCGCGGTCTTTTTTAAAGACGAGATTGCCGGAATTCCAGAGAGTTATTTCTTTACCGTTTCTGAGCAGTGGCCCCGCTACTTCGCCGGTTCCGTAGAGGCTTGTTCCTTCTTCTATTTCAATGAAAGCGCAGTTTTTAGTGCCATCGGCATAGAAGTATGGCGCCATAGCCTCAGATGATCGTTTGAAAGCGATTTCCCTGGCTTCTTTCAGCAGCGCCATTGAGGGCATCGTGTGGTCTTTATCTAGTCCGGGCGGATAAAAAACAGATACACCCCTATTATTCGATGCATTAATCGGATGTTTTATCGGCCTTGCTTGAATTTTAGACTCATCTGGCTTCATTTCGAATAGAATTATATAGTAAATGGTTTAAGAATTGAATAAACCACACAAGGGCTTTCGAAAGAAGCTCAGTTAACAATGCGAAAATTGGCACTCGGGGGATCTAGAATGACCCGTTTTCAGTCAGGAATCTGATACTATATCGATGGGCCCTTCGCTAGTTAGACCACACGGTATATCCCTGTTTTCGGTATTTATCAGTCAATTTCTTCTCCATTTCAAGTGCCTCTTCTCTTGTATCAATAGGATTGTATTTCTTATATTCCTTCGGCAGCAAGCATTTGCCATACCTATACACAACACGAGAAAAAAGCGGCCCTCTAGAGTTTCTGGCACCCTTCATATGTTCCCTAAATCGTTCTTCTGGTGTCTTTGAAGAACTCCCAACATATATACAAGGTTTCTTAAGGTCCTGTTTTGGGTTTGCTCCTCGTGCTCTTTTGGTCAGGGCAAATTCCTTGTCAAGCTCTATTACATATACATAGTACTTTGTCGTCACCTGCGCCATCCCTTCGATTCTGTTGTACTGAGATATGATGTAATTGATAGCTAGGCTTCCCAATCCTCGATAAAAGCTAGATCTGTAAGGGACATCTAGTTTCTAGACTGAGGCTTTACCAGATTTACAAAGTTCGGTATATAATTCAGGTCTCCTGTCACGTATAAGGTCCATTTCGAAATCACCCGCCTTTAATACGACGTGTTTCTCTCGTGCTTCGGCCAGGTTTACTTCACCGAAAATTATTTGTTCATCATCACTACCGGCTTCAGCAAGTATATCTCCCCAAGCATTGATGATTTTGCTCAGGCCGATGAACTTAGTGCCTCGCTCGCTACCAACACGATTCACAGCTACAAAATGCACCTTATTCTCATAGGCTCGCGCGATAACTACGTATTTAGCAACCTTCCCTCGCCCCTCCGGCCAATTGGTTGGAAGAGCTAGGATATCCGCTCCCAATAACATCATAACTCGGGCACTCTCAGGAAAGTTGCAATCATAACAGATATGAATGCCGATATTACCTATTGAAGTCTTATATACTGTGAAAGACCTATCACCAGGGTCAAGAAAACGATCTATACCCAAGAATGGGAGATGATTCTTTCTGTATTTTCCAACTAGTCCTTCAGGTCCGATCAAAACTGCTGCATTGAAGCACTTACCGTTATCTATTTCCAGAAGACCAACGATAGCATGAACGCCGAGTTCTCGACAGCAGGATGCCAGCTTGTCCGTACTAGGTCCAGGAACAGTCTCCATGTATGGTATGGCCTCCTCGCGGCTAGCGAAGACGTATCCGGTCAGGGCGCACTCGGGAAAAACTATCAGGTCAGCACCACCTTGAGCAGCGGTTCTTGTTTTAAGCAGTATATTGTCAAGATTCTCGTTGTTTCGCATTATCCCAGGCTCCATCTGAACTGCTGCTATCTTTACTTTGTCATGCATATTCCTGCCCTCGTTTATTGTGGGTAATTGAGTATTCTAAGAGTGCTTCATTCTGCAGGTTCAGGCTATTCTCTTGCCCGGAGTCGGCGTCTGAGAAAGATAGACCTCATCAACCCTAATAACCCCTACCTGCTTGATATAGAAGTATACCTTGCCCTTCAGCAACGGCGATTCTTTGGAAAGTGCCTGGGCCAGGTCGTACAACGGACCAGACCTTTGAAAACCCTCGAAGGTGCCTTTTACTTGATAGGATGACCAGGGGGCTTTATAGACCGTTGCCGCAACCTTTCCGGTGCTAATCAAGTTCTTCTTAGTTTTATTCATCAGCAGGTCTGCGAATATAAGGACATCTTCGCTCGGTGCTGTAAGCGAAGCGATAAGGGCACAATTAGGCTTCCCCTCGGTGTCAACAGTAGCCAGGAATTTGACCGCCTCGGGGTCGTTTATGAGGTCCATAACCTGCTTTGGCATCTTAGCCATAAGTTTACCTCCCTCCTTCTACCAGCTATTTCGACACCGTTTTGGCCTCTAACCCAAATGATTCTACGAGCCGCTTAAGCTTTCGCATATGTTCCTCTGTAGGGGGTTGAGTGCCTTCAAATACATAATTGCGGCCTAACTTACTGTATTTGGGCTCTCCTAGCCGATGGAATGGCAATAGGTCTACCTTGGCTACGCTCTCCAAGGTACAGGCAAATTCCATGATACCCCTGATGTTGTTATCTCCATCCGTGTATCCTGGGACAACAGGAATCCTTAAGAGCATAGGAATCCCTTTGCCAGATACCCTTCTCGCGTTCTCCAAAATCAACTCATTGGAAACCTTGGTGTACTTCACATGTTTGGCGGGGTCTATCTGTTTTATGTCGTAGAGCACCAGGTCGACATGCTTCAGGATTTCCTCCATTACCTTCCATTCTACATAGCCACTTGTATCCAATGCTGTATGTATGCCCTGTTCATGACATTTTCTGAGAAACTCCATGAGGAATCCGGGCTGCATCGCTGGCTCACCACCACCCACTGTAACACCGCCACCGGAACTTCGATAAAACAACATATCCCTCTCAACCTCTGAAAACACTTCCTCAGCGGTCATGTATTTCCCAATAAGCTCCCTCGCTCCGGTGGGGCATGCCTCGGCGCATTTCCCGCAATTCTGGCACTTTCCCCTGTCTGTCCTCGAGCCATCCTCAGTGAAGGTGATTGCTCCCTGAGGGCAGTTAACCACACACACTTTACACCCGATACACCTGTTATCGTTGTATGCAATCTGAGGGAAAAATTCCTGTCCCTCTGGATTGTGGCACCACAGGCATCTCAACGGGCATCCCTTGAGGAAGACCGTGGTTCTGATACCTGGTCCATCCTCTGTTGAATATCTCTGGATGCTGAATATCAGGCCCTTTTTCTCCTGCGCTTCGCGATTCAATTTTGCCCTCTTAGAGCCTGTGTTCTGTTCTAGCTATGATTTCATCCTGTAAGCCCCGGCTCAGGCCCACGAAGTAGGCATTATACCCGGTTACCCTTACCAGCAGATTCTGATAGTTTTCCGGGTTACTCTGAGCATCCCGCAAAGTTTCCGCATCTATAACGTTGAATTGAAGTGAGCTGCCGCCGAGCTCATTATAAGTCCGCAGTAGAGCGGCAAACTTTTCCAGTTGTTCATCAGTCTTTAATGCAGCAGGGTTTATGGCCATAGTGTGGGAAGCCCCCGAGGGTAGGAGGTCAAAACCCAACCTGGCCACTGATTTCATGGCAGCAGTTGGCCCTTTGACGTCGCAACCTTGGGAAGGACAGGCGCCGTTTGAAAGCGGTTCGCCGGCTTTCCTGCCATTTGGAGTCGCTGCGGTAAAGGCCCCATCATGGATAAAGTGGTTCCAGGAAAGGTATCCTGCCCGGAATTTTTTCCCGGTCGGGGTTACATACTGGCTCACCTCCCGGCACCAGAAACGGAATATATCTCTGGCAATGGAATCAACGTAGTCATCATCGTTGCCAAACTTGGGCGCCTTGTTAAGCAGCATCTGGCGTATATTCTCTTTGCCCTCGAAGTCCTCGCGCAGAGCCTGCAATAGCTCCGCCATAGTCAGTCTCTTGTCATCGAAAACAATCTTCTTTATGGCTGCCAGAGAATCTGCGGCTGTGGCTATCCCCACCCCATTGAAGGTAGTGAAGTTATAAATCGCTCCTCCATCCCTGATATCCTTTCCCTTCTGCACGCAGCCGTCTATGACAGCAGAAAGGAAGGGACAGGACACGTATTTGCCCCTTAGGGCATCGCAGGCCGAGGTTATCTTAGTCACGCGCTCTATGGTCGCCCTGAGCTGCTTTTTGTATGCTTGCATCACCTGCTCGAAGCTAGCGAACTCCAGGGGGTCTCCGGTCTCTACACCTAACTGTTCCCCGGTATGCCAGTCCTTACCATCGTTCAGTAGCAGTTCCACGCTCTTAGCAACATTGAAATGCACATCCACCGTCCCTGATGTATCCTTGCCCTGGGCTGTGTTCTCCAGACAACCGACCACGCCATAATCAATTGCATCCTCATGG
>DAOUMT010000151.1:0-4518 GCA_034409195.1 Dehalococcoidia bacterium | reverse complement strand
CCTCCCGCCCGGCTGCGCCGCCTGCGTAGGAGGCCATCAGGGGATACTGGGCAATGGGGAGATCTGCCTCTCCACAGCCAACCGCAACTTCAAGGGCAGGATGGGCAATCCCAATGCCTTTATTTATCTATCGAGTCCAGCGACCGCCGCTGCCTCGGCCATCACAGGCGTAATCACCGACCCCAGGGAGTTAGCTTAGATGCTCAGAGGAAAAGCTTTCAAGTTCGGAGATGACATCTCTACCGACCTCATTCAACCGGGCAGATACAACTACCTTAGAAGCAACCTGCCCGAGCTAGTGAAGCACGTCCTGGAGGATGCCGACCCCACATTTGCCTCAAGGGTGAAGAAGGGCGACTTCATAGTCGCGGGCAAGAACTTCGGCCTAGGCTCAAGCCGGGAGCATGCCCCCGCCATCCTGAAACTTGCGGGGGTAAGCGCCGTACTGGCGAAGTCGGTGGCGCGCATCTTCTTCCGCAACGCCATAAACGTAGGCCTGCCCGTGCTAATCTGCGATACCGACAAAATAAACGACGGCGACGAGCTTGAGATAGACCTCGCCTCCGGCACCATCGTAGACCTGACCAACAATTCCAAGCTCACCTCAGGCAAAATCCCCGACGTCATGCTCAAAATTCTTGAGGAAGGCGGCCTCGTGCCCTATATTAAAAAGTACGGCGATTTCAAGGTGTAAGAATATAAACCTTTTAGATAGGGCAGGTTAGGAAACCTGCCCTACGATTCTATGTTGGCAATCCCAAATTGGTAGGTCGGGTTTTCTAACCCGACCAGAGTAGAAAACAATATGCCAAATTTTCGGCGCTACCCTAATGAAGGATTCCCTTATCTCGTCACTACAAACGTCAAAGACAGGCAGGCCCTCTTCACTGATCACCATTGTTGTCAAATCATAATAGGCGGCATCAGGTTCGTGCGCATCCACCTCGGGCAACAGGGTACATGCGTACGTTCTAATGCCGAACCACCTTCACCTGGTGGTTACACCGAGAGAGAACGGCAATGTATCGCAGATCATGCATAGCCTGAAACTGCACACAGCCCGTGAAATTGGAGGCTTATTAGGGTCAAAAGGCAGCATATGGCAAACTCGATTCTATGAACGGGCGCTCAGAACTCCAAAGAACCTAGAAGAAGCTATAGCGTATGTCCACGATAACCCTGTTAAGGCAGAATTGGCTGACAGGCCCGAGGACTACAATTGGTCCTCCTATCGGGCCTGTATCTTGGGAGAACCAACACCAATGGATGTAGACCCATCGGTTTGGTAAGTGCTGGGCAGGTTAGGAAACCTGCCCTACTAATTATAACTTTCTGCCCTACTACAATTCTCTGCGATCAGTCCTAAACTGGTAGGTCGGGTTTCTTAACTGGGCAGGTTAGGAAACCTGCTCTACTAATTATAACTTTCTGCCCTACTACAATTCTCTGCGATCAGTCCTAAACTGGCAGGTCGGGTTTCTTAACTGGGCAGGTTAGGAAACCTGCTCTACTAATTATAACTTTCTGCCCTACGATTCTATGCTAGGAGCCCCAAACCGGTAGGTCGGGTTTCCTAACCCGACCAAACCAATTATTCGATTTGCGTTTCATCTCTAATGAACGATATAATTACCCTGACTTTTATAGAGACAGTCTTATGCCTTATAACATCACCCTCCTCCCCGGCGACGGCGTTGGCCCTGAGATAACTGAGGCTACAATTCGCGCGCTGGAAGCGACCGGCGTGGCCATAAATTGGGATATTCATCAAGTCGGCGAAACTGCGCTCAAAAAATATGGTACACCCCTGCCTCAAGAAGTACTCAAGTCTATCAGAAAGAACAAGGTTGCCCTCAAAGGGCCTGTGACTACTCCCATTGGAACAGGCTTCCGCAGCGTGAATGTTGCTTTGCGCCAGGAGCTTGACCTCTATGCCTGCCTGCGCCCTTGCAAGACCTACCCTGGTATCAAGTCCAGATATCAGAACATCGAAATCGTGGTGGTCCGGGAGAACACTGAGGACCTCTACGCCGGAATTGAGTTCAAGAAAGGCGCCAGAGATACCAAAGAGCTGATTGAGTTTATTGACAACAAGCTGCAGAAAAGAATTAGCCCCACCTCGGGAATCAGCATCAAGCCTATCTCGGAGACAGCAACCAGGAAAATCGTGACCTTTGCCTTCGAATACGCCCGCGCCAACGGCAGGAAGAAGGTCACCTGCGGACACAAGGCAAACATTATGAAGTTCACCGATGGTCTGTTCCTCTCTACCGCTCAGAAGGTGGCCAGTAGCTATCCCGATATCCAGTTCGAGGATGCCATCGTGGACAACCTCTGTATGCAGCTAGTGACAAAACCAGAGCGATATGATATTATTGTGCTACCTAATTTATATGGGGATATAGTCTCAGAACTTTGCGCTGGGCTCGTGGGTGGAATCGGTGTAGTGCCCAGCGTTAATATTGGAGGCAACGCAGCAGTTTTCGAGCCAGCGCACGGCAGTGCTCCCAAATACGCCGGTAGAAACAAAGTAAACCCAATGGCAATGATGCTCTCAGCTGCTATGATGCTCAGGCACATCGGAGAAGAAAAGCCCGCACAAAGACTGGAAAGCGCTATAACCCAGGTAATCTCCGAAGGCGAGGCCGTAACTTACGACCTCAAAGCTGACCCCAACGACCCTTCAATTGCTACAACCTCTGCAGTTGCGGATGCCGTGATTAAAAAGCTAAAGGAGGCGATATAACATGCGCAGTAAAATAACCGTCGTTGGCGCCGGAAATGTGGGCGCTTCCTGTGCCCAGGTACTGGCACAGCGTGACTATGCTGACGTTGTACTGGTGGATATCGTCGAAGGCCTTCCTCAGGGAAAAGCCCTCGACCTGCATCAGGCAGGGCCTATCCGCTACTACGATACCAACCTTATAGGCACAAACAACTACGAGGATACAGCCAATTCTGATGTGGTAGTTATCACCTCCGGCATGGCCAGAAAGCCCGGCATGAGCCGTGACGACCTGGTGCTCACTAATATGAAGATAGTCCAGAGCGTCGCCGAGCAGATAGCCAAACACTCACCCAAATGCATCATAATCATGGTAGCTAATCCCCTCGACGCTATGGCGCAGCTGGCGCTCCACGTGAGCAAGTTCCCGCGAAACCACATCATGGGTATGTCCGGCACCCTTGATACTGCGAGATTCAAAACATTCGTCGCCATGGAGCTCGGCATCTCGGTGGAGGATGTCACTGCCTTGATTCTGGGCGGGCACGGCGACCAGATGGTGCCCATCACCAGGCTGGCTGCGGTAGGCGGCATTCCCCTGAGCGAGCTAATGCCTAAAGAAAAGATCGATGCTATTGCCAAGCGCACTGTCAACGGCGGCGCTGAAATAGTCGGCCTGCTCAAGACAGGCAGCGCTTTCTATGCCCCTGGCGCGGGCGCCGCTATGATAGTGGACTCCATAATCCTGGATAAGAAGCGAGTCCTGCCCTGCTCTGCCTATCTTGACGGAGAGTACGGAATAAAGGGCGTCTTCGTAGGCGTGCCGGTAAAGATAGGCAAGAACGGCATCGAGAAGATTATTGAGGTTAAACTGACTGCGGAGGAGAGCGCAGCCCTTAAGAAATCGGCAGATGCAGTGGCAGAGCTTGTCAAGATAATGAAAATCTAATGGCAGTGAAGATGAGAGAAATCAAAGCAAAAGACATTACCGAGACCATAGCACGGCTTAGCAAAGAGGCAAATTACTACCTGGGAGATGACGTCATAGCAGCCTTGAAGAAGGCTCGAGAGCAGGAAGAGTCCCCGGCAGGACGCCAGATACTTGACCAGATACTGGAGAACGCTAAAATCGCAGCTAAAGAGCAAATGCCACTATGCCAGGACTGCGGCCTGGCTGTAGTTTTTGTGGAAATGGGGCAGGATACTCACATTACAGGCGGCGAGCTCATCCAGGCAATCAACGAGGGTGTGCGCAAGGGCTATGCCGAAGGCTACCTGCGCAAATCTGTAGCAAAACAGCCATTCTCGGCCAGGGTAAACACTAAAGACAATACGCCTGCCATCGTGCACACCGAGATAGTACCCGGCGACAAGCTGAAAATCACCGTCGCCCCCAAAGGGGGCGGCAGCGAGAACATGAGCCGCTTCACTGTGCTCAAACCCGCTCAAGGACGTCAGGGTGTGGTTGACTTTGTGGTCAACGCTGTGGACGAGGCAGGCAGCAATCCCTGCCCTCCCACCATAATCGGTGTGGGCATCGGCGGCACTGCCGAAAAGGCGATGATTCTGGCTAAGAAGGCATTACTGCGTGAAGTAGGCAAGCCCTCGCCTGACCCGGAGGTCGCCGAGCTGGAAAAAGAGCTCTTGCAGCGCATCAACTCAACCGGCGTAGGCCCCGGAGGGGTGGGAGGGAGAATCACCTCGCTGGCAGTGCATGTGGAGACCTTCCCTGCCCATATCGCCAGCCTGCCGGTGGCGGTGAACATTCAGTGCCACAGCGCCCGCCACAAGGA
>DAOUMT010000150.1:0-3844 GCA_034409195.1 Dehalococcoidia bacterium | reverse complement strand
ACTCCCGCTGGTTATGGGTATTACGAAGGATAGAGGATGAACAAGATGAGGAGCAATTTTGAGAAGAATGTCCCGCTCGCGCAGGTCCTGGTGCACCAGGCCTAGCTCGAATCGCTTCAGATAGCGCTGGCCGCCGTGAATCAGGCGGGAGGAGCGAGAGGTTGTGCCGCAGTCGAAATCTACCTTATCGAGAATTAAAGCCCTTAAACCTCGAAGCGCAGCATCCCGCGCAATACCCGCCCCGACGATGCCGCCGCCCACGACAATAACATCGTAAGTCTCTTTCGCAGCAGCATCAAAGTCTCGCTTAATCACTTTGCTTCCTCTGGCTTCAGCCAACCTTTAGACCTTTTCACAGCCCTGCGCCAGCCACGGTAAAGCGCACGGCAGCTCTCCCGCTCGGGGCCGGGCATGAACAGCCGCTCTTCCTGCCGCAGCGACGCAATCTCGGCGCGGTCTTTCCAGAAGCCGACGGTCAGCCCGGCAAGGTATGCTGCTCCCAGACCTGTGGTCTCTACCCATTGAGGCCGCGATAGCTTCACACCGAGCATATCGGCCTGGAACTGAGCCAGGAAATTATTGGCAGCAGCGCCTCCATCCACCCGGATCTCTTTGAGACGCAAGCCTGAATCTGCCGTCATGGCTTTCACTACATCGCATACTTGATAGGCTATAGACTCCAGCGCAGCTCTAACCAGATGAGATTTGCTCGTGCCGCGTGTCAGGCCCGTTATCGTCCCCCGAGCATACATATCCCAGTGAGGTGCTCCCAGCCCCACGAATGCAGGCACGAAGTAGACCCCTCCTGTATCATTTACTTGCCCTGCCAGTTGCTCCGATTCCGCCGCATTTGAAATCAGTCCCAGCTCATCGCGCAGCCACTGGACAACCGCCCCCGCAATAAAGACGCTTCCTTCCAGTGCATACTCCACGCCGTCTGCCGTGCCCCAGGCTATAGTAGTTATCAATCCGTGTTTAGAATGTATCGGGTTCTTGCCGGTGTTCATCAAAACGAACGCCCCTGTGCCCAGCGTAACCTTGACCATGCCGGGCTCGAAACATGCCTGGCCGAAAAGGGCGGCCTGCTGGTCGCCGGCGACGCCGGCAATAGGTATGCCGCTTGCCGTGTAGCCAAAAATATGGCTGGAAGGCCGAACCTTCGGCAGCATAGCTCCGGGTATTCTGAACAGTTCCAGCAGCTCTTTATCCCAGTCTCTAGAATGGAGGTTGTAAAGCATAGTGCGTGATGCGTTTGAAACGTCGGTAGCATAAACCATGCCGCCGGTAAGCTTCCAGAGCAGCCAGCCATCGACATTGGCAAACAAAACTTTGCCACGTTCGGCCAGAGCACGGATGCCACTAATATTATCCAGCATCCACTCCAGCTTCGTGGCGGAGAAATATGCATCCATCACTAAGCCAGTCTTGCCGCAGACCATTTCTGCTGTCTCCTGACCCCTGAGTTCATCACATCTGGCTGCGGTGCGGCGGCACTGCCACACGATGGCCGGCCCTATCGCCTCCCCCGTCTCTTTATCGATCAAAATAGTCGTCTCCCGCTGGTTTGCTATTCCGATGGCTGCGATTTGCTTTTCACTTACTCCGGCTTGGCCCTTTGCCTCTTCCATAGCTTGCAGGGTTTTCCGCCAGATGTCCGCAGGGTCCTGCTCGACCCAGCCCGGCTGCGGGTAATGCTGTTCGATTCTGGCGTAGCCACGGCCACACACACTCCCCTGCCGATCGACAATAAGCGCTGTGGTTCCCGTCGTACCCTGGTCAATGGACAAAATATATTGTTTCATAAAGGACTCGCCCTACATGAGGCTCTATACCAGATTAGGTGTGAGCGGCCAGCCAGGCTTCCAGGTCAGCCATTACCTGAAGGTGTCCCGGCTCATTGAAAATCTCGTGATAGAATCCTTCGTACTTCTTGAGTGTTTTATCTCGTGAGCCAACCAGGTTATAAAGCATGTGGCTTCCCTCCGGGTTACAGAGCCGGTCCTCAGTTCCATACATGATTATGATAGGCAGGGTGATCCGCGGTATCAGCGCTGGCAGCTTATCCAAGGTCTTGACCATTTCGGCACCCAATCGTGCCTTGACCTTGCCCCTGTACACAAGGGGATCGTTCACATAGGCATCTACGACAGCCTTATCTTGGCTTATAGTGGTAGCATCGAGGGTCATTACACCCAATTTAGGGAACAATCTGGAGATTACTTGCACAACTGCTTTTAATACCGATGGAATACTCGCCCCTGGCTTCAAAGCCGCTCCGGATATTACTAGGCCGGCCAGGTCGGCCTGGTACTGAATAGCATAGTCTATCGCGATAGTTGACCCCATACTGTGTCCCACCATGAATACCTTGCGGTCACCGTATTTTTGATGGACTATATCGAAGAAAATCTTGACATCGTTTACATAGTCCTGGAACCTGTCGATATAGCACCTCGGCCCCTCCGATTTGCCGTGGCCTTGGGTATCGAGGCCGCAAACTGCATAAGCTCTGGGGACGAAATAGTTCACCAGGTTTGTATAGCGTCCGCTGTGCTCAGCGAGGCCGGGTACGACCAGCAGTACTGCCTTCGGATTAGCATCCGGCAGCCAGCATTGATAGTAGAGATTGAGACCCTTGCTTCCTTTGAACGTGCCTTCCGTCCGTTCCACGCTGGCCTCCAATGTATCATTCAGTCAGGGCTTATCTCTAACCATTCCCTACTTATATTCCATGTCCAGATCCACGTTACCCCGGGAATCCATACTGAACAGCTTCCTGTAGTGAATGGAATAGATATGCTCTGCCAGCTCGGGGTTACCGTGAACAGCAACAATCTCGCTGTTGTAAAGTGTATGATCGCCGCACTCCAGCATCCCCACAACTTTGCACTCGTAGGCTAAAGTAGCCCTCTCGATAATCGGAGGTCTTATGACCTGTGAGGGAGAGGTAGTCAGCCCTAAATCGGCGAACTTGTCGGTCTTGCGGCCGGACTTGATTCCGCACTGCCAGGCAGCCTTGCCCTGCTCTTTGGAGGGAAAACAGAGCACGAATTCCCTGTTCCCTTCAATGCACTCGTGAGTGTACCTGGCATGTCCCACGGAGATGGCTATCATCGGTGGCACCAGTGAAGTAAAAGTCCACCATGATAGGCCCATGACATTTGGCTTTCCTCGTTTATCCACAGTAACAACCAGCGTATAGGGATAGGGCGACCCGAGTTCGATTGCGGTGTCTAAAGCTACCTTTCTCACTTCAACCTCCTTCTAAATAGCGGCCAGTGTTTTCACTGCGCCGACAAATAATATCTGATAACAATCAAGAAGTCATAAAATGGCCTGCGGAAACGTTAAAGAGTCGTAACATTTTGGGCAGCAACTTCCCTGCCCTTTTAGCCAAGTTTATCCCCAACCTTAAGACCCACCGAGGCAGCATACTCCGCAGCCTTTATCTTGGGTTGTCCCTGGGGTTGTAACCGCTTAATAAGCAGCCGCCCCCCGCGGCCGGCGACAGTTATGCCTTTATCGGAGACTTCTATAATCCCACCGGGCGCAGCCGCTACATCCTGCAAAATCAACTCACAATCGAAAATCTTGAGCTTCTGACCGCGCAGCGAGGTGGTAGCGCCGGGCTGGGGATTGGTGCCGCGAATAAGGTTATAGACTCTCTCTACAGGCTGCGTCCAGTCGATAACGGCATCCTTCTCCCGACAGGGACGTTCATACGTGGCCTGAGACTCGTCCTGCGGTATCTTTGGTGCCTCTCCTTTATTTATGAGGTCAATTGACTCTACAATGGCATCTATACCCAGCGGGAAAAGCTTATCGTAGTAGAGCGAGCCAACGG
>DAOUMT010000149.1:0-6076 GCA_034409195.1 Dehalococcoidia bacterium | reverse complement strand
GAGACTATGGCAAGCTTATGGACAGCATAATGACCAAGCTTATGGCGTTGCCCGATTCCACCATCGTTTACCCCGGACACGGCCCCGAGACCACTATCGGCGCTGAAAGAAAATGGAACCCCTTCTTGCGCTGAACACCACCAAAGCAACTGACTAGTTCAAACGAAACAAACAGCCTGCCGAACCCCAGATGTTCAGCAGGCTGTTGCGACCTCGAAACCTTTTTTTAAAAGCCTTATCGTATCCACAAAGGAGCCATCACCAGTGTTACCGTGGCTATAAGTTTAGCCACAATATGCAGAGAAGGCCCCACTGTATCTTTGAGTGGGTCGCCTACGGTATCGCCAACGACCCCTGCGGCATGTGGCAGCGAACGTTTACCCAGAACATTCCCGGCTTCATCTTTGAGCTGCCCATCCTCAATGTATTTCTTGGCGTTATCCCAGGCGCCGCCGCCGTTGTTCATGAAGGAAGCCATCAGGATTGCAGCAAACGTTCCGGTGATGAGGAAGGCCCCTACCGCCATCGCAGCATCGGTACCGCCAGTGTGCAGGTGCATGTATCTGAAGGCAACCCCTATGATTATCGGGAGCAACACGGGAAGCAGAGCCGGGGCAATCATTCCCCTGAGAGCGGCTCTGGTGGTAATATCTACTGCTTTGCCGTAGTCAGGTTTTGAAGTACCCTGCATAATCCCGGGGTCGGATTTAATCTGGCGGCGCACCTCGTCGATAATCTTGCTTGCTGCTCAACCGACCGACCTTAGCCCCCAGGAGCTGAACAGGAATAACATCATTATGGCTATGATAGCTCCGATAAGGGCTTCAGGAATGACTATGTTTACGTCGAATACTGATCCGCTTGAGTGCTGGAACAACTGGACCCTATCGAAGTAGGCCTGGAACAGAAGGAATCCGGCTAGTCCAGCCGAGATCATGGCATACCCCTTGGTCAATGCCTTGGTGGTATTGCCGGTAGCATCGAGGTGGTCAGTAACCTTTCTTATCTCAGCACCAGCACCGGTGAACTCATTGATTCCATTGGCATTATCGGTTATAGGGCCAAAGGTATCTTCAGCCAGGATGAAGGGGCAGGTCATCAGCATGCCCATAGTGGCAATTGCTGTCCCGTAGGCACCTGCTACCCACCATTCAAGCCCTGGTAGCCCCGCCTTGGTACCGAACCAGTATGTGGCTCCCAGCGCTACACAGATGATGAGCGCAGTGGGCAGAACAGTCTCGAAGCCCACCGACATGCCTTCCACTATTACGGTTGCCGGGCCAGTGCGGGAAGCCTCTGCAATCCTCTTGGTCGGGCTATACCTGGCTTCGGTGTAGTACTGAGTTACGTATACTACAATCACGCTGGCTATTATGCCGATGATGCCAGCCCCTAGAAGCCACACCCATCCGCTGGCCATGGGTCTGAACATGACGGCTGAAACGCCGACCATCGCCGCTATACACAGCGCCAGGGCTACAAAAAAGCCGCGGTTCAGGGAAGTCATAGGGTTTTCTCCCTTGCGGCTGCTGACCGTCATTATCCCCACCATGCTGGAGATGATACCGAAAGCACGAATAATCAGCGGGAACAGCACCCAGCCCACAGCCAGTGTAGCTGAGATACCGGCATGTACTGAAGCGACGTACAGGGCTACACCGATTATCATAGCCCCGATATTCTCTGCCGCAGTGGACTCGAACAGGTCTGCGCCGCGGCCGGCGCAGTCACCGACATTATCACCAACCAGGTCAGCGATTACTGCTGCATTGCGGGGATCATCCTCTGGAATACCAGCCTCGACTTTTCCGGCGAGGTCGGCGCCCATATCGGCAGCTTTTGTGAATATGCCACCACCAAGCTGAGCAAAAAGGGCAACCATACTGGCACCAAAGCCGAAGGCGACAATCAGGTGGGGCGCAATATTAGGATTGTTATATCCACCGAAAGCAAAATACATAGCGGTTACCCCGAGCAGGCTCAAGGTAACAATCAAGAAACCTGACACCGCTCCGCCGCGCAGAGCAACTTTAATGGCCTTATCTAGACCCGAGTGAGAGGCAGCGGCACAGCGTACGTTCGATTTGACCGCTATCCACATGCCCACGATTCCCGAGAGGCATGAGCAAAAGGCGCCAACCAAGAAACCGACAGCCGTCCTCCAGCCAAGGCCCAGAGCTGTTACGCCAAGCGTATTCAACTCCTCTTTGCTGCTCAGCTCTCCAAGTATGATGCCGATTATCGCAGCCACCACAAGAGCGACTATAGCGATGGTGGAATACTGGCGCCTGATAAAAGCCCAGGCTCCCTCCGTTATTCGAGCGTTGACGTCTCGCATCGGCGCCGACCCAGTATCGCTGCGCAGGATTTGCCTGATCAGGCCCAGGGAAAACACAACCCCGATAGCGATGCCGATCGCCACTACCCAGAAAATCCCAGGTAACATACCAGACCTCCTTATAGCATAATTCTAGTCAAAAATTAAGGGATAGGCTTATCACCCACCCCTATATGCCTCATGCGCTGGCAAACATCCCTAATAATTTACCACGCTCATAATGCCTCGTCAAGTCTTTCCAGCGCACAATTGGACAATTTTTTAAAATATTAGCTTAAAGTCCAATTAGCATTTCTGAAGGCCCTGCATCATCTGGAAGAATTTACCCTCTGTCTTTATCGATGGAGCGATTATTACCTCGGTTTGATGCATTTCTTTGATATTACGTGCCCCACAGACACCCATAGCAGTGCGGAGCGCCCCAATCAGGTTCTGTGTGCCATCAGTAACAGATGTGGGTCCGAAGAGGGTCTGCTCCAGTGTGCCTTTTATACCGACCTTTACCCGCGTTCCTCTGGGGAGAGCCTCATGTGGGGTTGCCATTCCCCAGTGATTGCCTTTACCAGGTGCTTCTTTTGTCTGAGCAAAGATCGAGCCCAGCATCACTGCATCAGCGCCACAGGCGAAGGCTTTGCAGATATCGCCTCCATTGCGCATGCCGCCATCAGCTATTATGGGGACGCGACGTCCGCTAACCTTGAAATAGTCATCCCGGGCAGCGGCGCAATCCATAATGGCGGTAGCCTGAGGTACTCCGACGCCCAGCACCTCCCTGGTAGTACAAGCTGCCCCTGGCCCCACGCCAATAAGCAGTCCGTGAATTCCTGTTTCCATCAGTTTGCGGCAGGCACTGTAGCTCACGCAGTTTCCGACAATCACTGGTACAGGTAGCTGTTTGACCAGCTCTGAGAAAATGAGCCCTCTGTAGCTCTTTGAAACATGGCGTGCCGTGGTAACAGTAGATTGTATCACAATAACATCGATTCCCGCCTCCACTGCGAGTGGCGAGAGTTTTTTAGTGTTGGCCGGTGTGAGCGAAACCGCACAGACAGCTCCTGTCTTTTTGATAGCTCTTATTCGATCACCTATAAGGTTTTCTTTGATCGGCTCAGAATAAATCTTTTGCAGAAGCGCTGTGACTTCCTGCTGCGGGGCGTTGGCGATCTTCTCCAGAACAACATCAGGGTCATCGTAGCGTGCTTGCACTCCCTCCAGATTAAGAACAGCAAGCCCGCCGAGCTTCCCCATCGCAACGGCGAAACGAACATCAACCACACCGTCCATCGCCGAGGCCAGGACAGGTATAGAGAGGTTAAGCTTGTCTATGGAGAAGCTGATATCTGTCTGATCAGGGTTGATGGTGATGTCTCCGGGGACAAGGGCAACGTCGTCAAAGCCATATGTTTGTCTCAAATTCTTATGTTGTGAACGTTCCATGACTCATCCTAAATAAATGTAATTTAAAAAAGGATATAATAAACAGGTATATAAAGTCAAGTAAATCTGAGACCTCCATGAGCATGGGGTCGTGCGATAGACTGCCACCGAGCTATAGGATATAATCCCTTTGCTATGCCGACGCTATATCTTGTGGCTACACCCATCGGAAATCTAGAGGATATAACGCTGCGGGCAATCCGTATCCTGGGAGAGGTAAAACTTATTGCTGCTGAAGATACGCGCAGGACGCGTAGCCTCCTTTCTGCCTACAAAATTAAGACCCCGCTGACCAGCTATCACGAGCATAACAAGAAGTCTAAACTTTCTTATCTTCTGGAGCGCCTTGAGCATGAAGACATTGCCCTAGTATCGGAGGCAGGGATGCCCGGGATAAGCGACCCAGGCTACGAGCTGGTTCTGGCCGCAATCGAGCAAGGAATCCCGGTTATTGCTATACCCGGCCCATCGGCTCTGCCCGCTGCCCTTTCTGTATCAGGTTTGCCAACCGACCAGTTCCTTTACCTGGGCTTCCTGCCCAGAGGGAAGAGTGAGAGAAAACGCCTCCTTGAATCGATTGCCTCAGAGCCTCGCACCATCGTTGCTTTTGAAGCACCTCACAGATTGCTTGACTCATTGAACGATCTCCTCGAGGGATTAGGAGACAGGAGAATCGCTGTCTGCCGCGAGCTCACCAAAATGTATGAGGAGGTCTTCAGGGGAACGATGAGCGAGGCGATAACGCATTTCTCTCAACCCAGAGGTGAATTCACCTTGGTTATCGCAGGGTATGGTGGGCACAGGGAACAGAAGGAGTTAATAGATTTCTTCATTAAAGAGGAACTCCGCAGGCTTCGCAGTGAGGGAGCCACCGCCAAAGAGGCTGTAGCTAAACTCGGAAGCGTAACCCATTTGCCCAGGAAGCTGCTCTACAAAGCATGGTTGGAGCTCTGTTAGACTTTGTTTTTTTCTCCCCGTCTATGTTAAAATAGTCAATAATTTGTGAATTTTGGTAACTGATGTCCGAACGTATTTTCATTGGAGTGGCCTGGCCTTACGCTAACGGGCCTTTACATCTGGGTCATATTGCTGGTGCATATTTACCTGCTGACATATTCGCCCGCTATCACCGCATCAAAGGTAATGAGGTGCTGATGGTCTCAGGTTCCGACCAGCACGGCACTCCGGTCACACTCCGCGCCGAGGCTGAGGGCAAATCGCCGAAAGAGATAGTAAACCGCTTTCATCAAGGATTTCTCGACTGTTGGGAAAAATTAGGGATTTCCTTCGACCTGTTTACCACCACCGGTACTCAGAACCATGCCCACATTACCCAGGATTTCTTCCTCAAACTGCTGGATAAGGGCTATATTTACAAAGATAAAATGTCGCTGCCTTTTTGCCCCAAATGCGTTCGTTTCCTTCCCGACCGGTATGTAGAGGGCACCTGTCCTTATTGCGGCAGTCCAAGAGCGCGGGGAGATCAATGTGATGACTGCGGCAAGCCCCTGAATCCTGCGGACTTAATTAACCCTCGTTGCAGTATTTGTAAGACCACGCCTGAAATCAGAAGCACAGAGCATTTCTTCCTGCGTCTTTCTGCCTTCTCCGATAGATTGAAGTCATGGGTTCAGGAACAGAGTCACTGGAGATCAAACGTACTGAATTTTACGCTTCGCTACTTAACCGAAGGGTTAAGAGATCGTGCTATCACCCGCGATATCGAGTGGGGCATACCGGTGCCATTGCCAGGATACGAAAAAAAACGCATATACGTCTGGTTCGAGGCCGTGATTGGCTACTTATCAGCATCTAAAGAATGGGCACAGTCCAGAGGAGAAGACGAACAATGGCGCAAATTCTGGGAAGGCGATGCCAGGAGCTATTATTTCATCGGTAAGGACAACATTGTCTTCCATACCATCATCTGGCCAGCTATGTTGATGGGATATGGCGGACTCAATCTCCCTTTTAATGTGCCTGCCAACGAATTTCTTACGCTGGAGGGTCGGAAGCTGTCCACCAGCCGCAACTGGGCAGTATGGGTACCTGATTACCTCGAGCGGTATCCGGCTGACCCGCTGCGATACCTGATGTCGGCCAATATGCCGGAGACATCTGACGCTGATTTCTCCTGGCGGGAGTTTGTACGCCGCAATAACGATGAGCTGGTTGCTACCTACGGCAACCTTGTACAAAGGGCGCTGACATTCTCCTACCGTAAATTCGACCGATGCGTGCCACCTGTGGGAGAACTGGATGCAGAGTCTAACGCGCTGTTGAAAAAGGCTGAACATACAC
>DAOUMT010000148.1:0-5742 GCA_034409195.1 Dehalococcoidia bacterium | reverse complement strand
AAACAGAACACTGACTATCATGCCAAAGCTGTAGCCCAGGGAATAGAGCCCGAGTTGCTGGGGCGTGGAAAAAAACTGGAGGAAATATCTGTCCGCAAGGGTCAATATCCAGGCACTGAGCCCTGCGGGAACCAGGGGCAGCCCGAACGCCAGCATTCTCTTCAACTCATCGCGCGAGAAGCTGAATCCCGCGCTCCTTATCAGGGTGGCTGTCAGAGAAACATAGATAGCAGCCGAAACTATCAAATTCGCTTCCAGGATGCCCAGCACGCCCCTGTGCAGGACTACCACAAACACAATATTCAGAGCAATGCTCATGACAACTTGAGAAACAGTGACCAGGGCGAACCTGGTGGGCTGCTGCCTGGCCTGGAGCACCGCCAGCGCTATGGCAACGCCTGTGTTGCAGAAAAGCGTTAAAAAGATAATGCGGAAGTAGGAAGTATATTCGCTTGAGTGGAATAGAAGCGAGGAGAAGCTGCCCGACAGCGCTATGAGAAGCAGGGTGAGCACTGCCGAGGTCGCGGTAAGGAAAAGGAAGGCGGTGCTTACGACCTCTCTCCTCTTCCCGGCATCATCGTAGAGATAGTACGACCTGAACAGCGCCGCTGTGATGCCCAAAATGAATACTACGCTCAACGCCGATGTCGTGGCCGTGAAAATCTGCAGCACGCCGTAGTCGCCGGGGGTCAGGTAGCGTGTATAAAGGGGGATGAGGAAGAAACCTACAACCGAGCTGATAGCCGCACTCAGGCCGTAGACGACAGAATGCCACGAGAGGCGAAGTAGCTGTCTGAACAATGTTTAGCCCTTATGACCCTTCACAAGCACGAGTCCACTGATAAAGAGTCAAAATCAATCTTGCAGATTTGGAATGGAAGCACGATCTTGAGGAACCATAGAAAAAGATGCCCAATCCTTTGCTCACCATCAAGCGAGAGCAATCCCACATAACCAGGACCCGCGATACCGATGACCGCTGTCTTTTTCTTTAACCTCCATTTTTGTCCGGCAGCATGGCCTCCTCGAACACAAGACCAGTTGGGGTTAATTATATCATAAATACGCTCCCCCCTTTACAAAAATTTTTTGGGGGGCTAGAATAGCTTCACCTCGGGGGCGGTTAGCGCAGCGGATAGAGCGCTTGCTTCACACGCAAGAGGTCACAGGTTCAAATCCTGTACTGCCCACCATAAAATTGATGCTGTGCCATAAGGCATGGCAAAGTATGTCGTATACCGCTACATAGATGGTAAATTCATATCATTTGCTGCCTATAGCAAAGAGCTTATTGCCAAGACTCAGATAAATGGTTCCATCGGCTCCAATGGCTGGCGATGGGGTTTGAAATGCCTGAGACCCACCAGACGGACTAATCGGTGTTCCTACGGTGTAAGTCCACTTGAGCTGGCTGTCTGGACTTATTGCGTAGAGCTTGCCATCCTGAGCCGCTACATATATGGTGCCATTTACACCGATAACAGGTGATGAGTCGATAGCGTATCCAATCGGGTAGTTCCACTTAAATGAGCCATTGGAACTTATTGCGTAAAGGCTTGAAGTGGACCCCATGTATATTGCACCGTCGGCTCCGATAGCCATTAAGTACCCTATGTATCCTTTAATTGGATCTGCACCATCGTAGACCCACTTCAGTGAACCGCTAGGATTAATCGCGTATAGCTTACTGTTACTTGATGCCGCATATACAATGCCATCAGATCCGATAGTGGCTAATTCTATATTACCTTCAATAGTATAGGTCCATTCAAGGGTACCGTCATGGCTCAGAGCATATAGCTTGGCCCCCGGCGGAGACGTGTTATTATTGGTTCCTACATATATGGTGCCATTGCCTCCAACAGCCGGTGTGACGCAAATGCCGTCAGTATTGTACCTCCACTTCACTGTACCATCAGGTTGTAGAGCATAGAACGTACCGTCGTGAGAGCCAAAGTATATTGTTCCATCAGTTCCGATAACCGGTGACGATTCAACTGAGCTTGTTGTATTGTATGTCCATTTCAGAGAGCCCTTGTTACTTATAGCATAGAACTTATTGTCCCATGAGCCTAGATATATGGTATCGTCCGCCGCGACAGCCGGTGACGCATAGATTGCGTAACCTGTTGCATATTCCCATTTGAGTTTACCCTGGGCATCTATTGCAGTAAGCTTGCCATTCAGAGTACCTACATAGATAGTGCCATCAGTTCCGATAACTGGTGAAGATGTAATCGGGCTAAAAGATATAGTGCTGTAACTCCACTTGATCTGAGGTTCTACAGGTCCGGAATAGGGGCTTCTATCCGTGTGCTGTGCGTCATGGCCAAACATAGGCCACGCGCTTTTAGCGGGTCCTGGCGAAACGGTGGGCGCCGGCGTAGATGTCTGTGTTGGTGTTGACGTTGTCGTTGTCTGTGATGTTGAACACGATATCCCGAGTGCCAATAAGCCTAGTAGAAGTAATCCAATGAGGACATATGCCGAAAGTTTCCGCATGACTCCTCCTTAAGAATTCGTAGTACTATTCGTGGGAAACCTCAGAGACCTTATTATACACTAATCGGACAAGTCTCAATGATGTAGTTGCAGTCAAAACCTAAGGGCATTATGGGCTTTCAGCGTGTTGTAATTGCTTCCTAGGCGGGGAAATATCATGAGCATCACAGGGCATGGTGGGTAGATTTTTTTTGCTATTTGCATCAAGGTCGCCATTAAATAGCCACTTGACACCCAGCAGACAGAAGAATGTCACAGATTTTTAATCTTTTAGCCTAAAAATTTTATGACTTGTTTATACCTGCGGTGCTACCATCTAGACGCTCGCCTCGATAGGTAACAAAGCCATGGGAACAATTCACATAATCTCGCGTAGCGATGAACGCTTCAAGGACCGCCAGGAGGCAGGACGGCTGCTCGCTCGGCAACTGGTGGAGATGCGCGGGAAGAAGGCAGTAGTGCTGGGCATTCCACGTGGCGGCATAATCGTGGCGCGCGAGTTAGCCCGGGCGTTAGATGCCGAGTTGGATATCGTGCTTTCACACAAGCTGCGCACCCCCGGACATCAGGAATTAGCGCTCGGGTCTATCGCCGAGGATGGCAAACTGTTCCTCAACCAGGCACTTGTGCAAGAGCTAGGTGTGGGACAAAGCTATATTCAACGCGAGGGAACTCAGCAATTTGCCGAGATAAAGCGCCGCTCCGAACTAATCCGCAGGGTCCGGCCAAAAGTGCCCCTAAAAGGTAGGCTGGTCATCGTAACGGACGATGGGGTGGCCACCGGTGCAACCACTCAGGCGGCACTCTGGGCGGTGCGACAGGAAAAACCAAGCAGATTGATTGCTGCTATTCCGGTGGGGGCAGAGGAAACCATCATGAGACTGGCTGAAGATGTCGATGAGATAGTCTGCTTGCGCGTTCCTCAATACTTTGCTGCAGTAGGGCAGTTCTATGTGAGATTCGACCAGGTCGAGGATAACGAGATGCTGGAGATACTAAAGAAAGAGGTCGAAAGACAAAGCGGAACTAAACCTCAAGGCTCGCGGAAATACAATCAAGTCTGAGGTTGACATAACTTTAGAAGCTGTTCGGAGGGCACTATGGCAAAAGGGAAGCCAGGATCCAGTGTGAAAGAACGCTCTGTGCGGATTCCTGTGAGCGATGTACAACTGATGGGTGACTTAGCCATCCCCCGGAATGCTCGAGGGCTGGTGCTATTCGCACACGGAAGCGGCAGCAGCCGGCATAGTCCCCGAAATCGCTATGTTGCTCAGATATTGCAGAATAAGGGATTGGCGACTTTGCTGTTTGACCTTTTGACAGCGGAAGAGGAGACGGAGGACCTCATCAGGGCTCACCTTCGTTTCAACGTCAAATTACTTTCAAGGCGGCTCATCGCTGGAACCGACTGGTCGATGCAGAATAAAGATACGAGCAACCTAGCCAGAGGCTATTTTGGAGCAAGCACCGGAGCTGCCGCGGCGCTCATTGCAGCGGCGGAGCGACCTGACGATGTTAAAGTGATCGTCTCCCGTGGAGGGCGTCCTGACCTCGCCGGGCCGGTGTTATCGAAGGTCAAAGCGCCCACTCTTCTCATCGTGGGAGAACGCGATTATACTGTTATCGACCTGAACCGGGATGCCTTAAACGGTCTTCAGGTAGAAAAGCGGCTTGTCATTGTTCCTGGCGCAACCCATCTTTTCGAAGAACCCGGGGCGCTGGAGGAGGTTGCGCAGCTTTCGGCTGAGTGGCTTCTGGATCACCTTAGCTAGAAAGTCTGACACTTTTGATGTTTAGGTGAGTGATATAAGATAAGGTGGCGTGGGCCTCTTGAAAGGCGTTAACATCTCCCAATCCTTTTGACCGGACTTGGCATGGGCGAGTTAACTTATAGAATTAAGCAGCGCATATCGGAGCGGGGTCGCATAACCTTCGCTGAATTCATGGAGATGGCCCTGTATTACCCGGACCTGGGCTACTACACATCGTTACGAGAAAAGGTAGGGGCTCGGGGCGACTTCTATACCAGTCCCGCAACCCATCCCATATTTGGCTCTCTCATCTCGATTCAACTGGAGCAGATGTGGTATCGCTTGGGACAGCCGCCTAGATTCACGGTGGTGGAGATGGGGGCAGGTAAGGGCTTACTGGCTCACGATATCCTGACTTACTCGAAATGCTTATCTCCGGACTTCGCTGGCTCCCTTGAGTACATTACACTGGAAAGAGGCAGGCGCCAAGCAATTTACAGGACGCAAGGCGGGCGTATCGAATTATCCAGGATGGCGCTACAGCATGGGGCGCCTCCTGAAAACGTCACCGGAAGTGTTCTTTCCAATGAGCTCCTGGATGCCTTCCCCACTCACAAAGTAACAATGAAAAATGGTGCACTGAAAGAGATTTATGTGACGCTTAAAGGCGATGAATTCGTCGAATCTATCGATAAACCCTCGACTCCGTTGCTAGAACAGAAGTTGGAGGAGGAGGGGATTACTCCTACCGAGGGGTATTGCACTGAGGTAAATCTAAATATCAGGCCTTGGATTGACGATATATCCCGTATATTGAATAAGGGGTTTGTGCTTACCATAGACTATGGATATCTCTCCAGCGAACTATACAGCCCCCAGCGAAGTCGAGGCACGTTGATGAGCTATTACAAACACACTTGCCAGAACAACCCTTACATACGCATTGGCGCCCAGGATATCACAAGCCATGTAGATTTCACTTCCGTCATAAAGTCAGGTTACAAAGCAGGCCTGTGCTCCGTGGGTCCGATAAGCCAGGAAGAGTTTCTGCTGAATCTCGGCCTGCGCGTCTTCATCGAAGCTATGAATAGAAAGAGGCTCGACTACCAGGAATATCTGGCAAATAGGTTCGCAATGCTTGAGTTAGTCCGCCCCGAAGGAATGGGAAATTTCAAAGTCCTTGTCCAGGGCAAAGGTGCAGATGTGATGTCATTGTACGGCTTCATCCCCAATAATGAAAAGAGCAGAGAATTGAAAGCTAAAAGAGATGAGCTTAATGTTCCTCTGCTGACCCAGGAACATGTGCCCCTGCTGGCAGCTAAGTATCCGCAATATTATTCCTACGACGACCAAGTACTTCGAGCAGGCGAATAATGGGTTGGCCCGTATCGATGTTACATATTAGTCGACCTGAAGACTTATCTGGGTCTCACAATCGCTCGGCAGGGTGCACCGTCGCCACCCTCTATCCTGAGAGGCAGGCAAATCA
>DAOUMT010000147.1:0-5212 GCA_034409195.1 Dehalococcoidia bacterium | reverse complement strand
CCTCAGAGGAAAGCTGTATCCCCGTCTTCGACGGCGTATTCGCCGATATCGGCGACGAGCAGAGCATCGAGCAGACCCTCTCCACCTTCAGCTCGCACATGGGCAACATCGTGCGCATTATCGGGTCATCTACAGGGAAAAGCCTGGTGCTTCTCGATGAGCTGGGGACCAGCACCGACCCTAACGAAGGCGCGGCTTTGGCTCGGGCCATCTTGCTGCACTTCTTGTCAAAGAAAACGATGGCCGTGGCTACCACACACTACAGCGACCTTAAGATTTTCGCCCATACCACCCCGGGCTTGAAGAATGCCTCGCTGGACTTCGACCCTATAACGCTGGCGCCGACATACCATCTGACCATGGGCATACCCGGCGGCAGCAACGCTCTGGCTATAGCTTCGCAGTTAGGGCTGCCATCTGAGATAATCTCCACGGCGAGAGATATGCTCTCCAAGGGCACACAGGAGATAGAGGATTTGCTGCGGGACATGATGAGTGAAAAGCAGCGCATGGAAACCCTGCGTAGTGCTTTGGAAAAGGAGACCAGTGAAGCCGAAAGACTAAGAGCACGGCTGGAACACGAGCATAAGGAGCTGAAAGAGCGTGAGCAGAATCTGCTTCGAGAGACGAAGGGCAGAATTGCTGAGCAAGCAGATGAATTACAGAGACAGATTCGCGACGCGGCATCGGAACTGAAGAAAGCGAAATCCCAGGAAAGCATCGAGCAGGCTAAGAAAGCGCTGGCAGCAGTGCGTGAGCAATTGAAGGGCGAGAAATGGAAAGCCGAGCCTGTACGCGAAGAAGTGCCAGGAGAAGCAACTGAGGTAAGCAAGATAGCTGTGGGTGATAGAGTGTGGCTGAGGGATATGGAGCTATGGGGAGACGTACTCTCATTACCCGATAGCGACGGCCAGTTCGATGTACAGGTAGGTCAGACCAGGCTCAGGTTGAATTTAGATAATGTGGAAAAGGTGACGCCGCCCGCGGGGAAGACAGTGTCACTGGCGCAAGCAGTTAAGAAAGACCTGAGCTCAAAGCCCAGGTCGTACGAGCTTGACCTGAGAGGTAAGCGAGCCGAGGAGGTAGAGCCCGAGCTGGACGCCTATCTCAACGATGTCTCGGTGGCAAATTTCTGGGAGGTACGCATTATCCACGGCTTCGGCACCGGAGTGGTACGTCAGATTGTACGGGATAGCCTGGCCTCCCACCCGCTGGTCAAGTCGTTCCGTCCTGGGGGCAAGGGGGAGGGCGGGGATGGCGTGACAGTGGTGGAGCTGTAGAGGCGTAATTGCCGTAGAACGATGTCATATAATCATGACAAGCATCAGCGCCGTTCCATTCGATTGAAGGATTACGATTATTCACAGTCCGGGGCATATTTCATAACGGTATGTGCCTATAATAAGAAATGTATATTTGGTAACGTGGTCAACGAGGAAATGAGGTTGAATAAGTATGGACGTTTGGTTAAACAGGAATGGATGAAGACAACAGAAATTAGGAAGAATATTCAATTGGATGTTTTCGTAATAATGCCCAACCATTTACACGGAATTATAGCGATTATCGATGATTGTAGGGGCACAGCGCGCTGTGCCCCTACGGCATATACCAGGCAATTTGGCAAGATGACCTCAGCCTCGGTTCCAGCTATTATCCGTTCATTTAAATCAGCCGTGACCAAACACATTAATGAATTGCGGGACACGCCTTCCACGCCTGTATGGCAGCGGAATTATTACGAACACGTGATACGGAGTGAGGGCGATTTGAACGAAATCAGGGAATATATTGTGAACAATCCCTTGAAATGGGATTTGGATAGGGAGAATCCTTTAAACGTAGGGGCGACCCGGCGGGTTGCCCGAGGGCACCCCGCGCCTACGAAATGAATCACGCTTATGCTTGCGATGAAACGACGCCGTTTTACCAGACAGAGGATGCTCCATCTGCTCGATGAGCTGGAGGCTGCCGAGGGCCCGGCGACATCACTTTACATACCCCACGACTTGCCCGCTCCAGAGGTTGAGAAAGCGTTCAGAGTTCCTTTAGGACAGGGCATAGAAGAAGCCATGCCCGATATCGCCGATGCGATGGCCCGTTCCAAGACGGGCGAGGTCATTTTCTGGGGCGCAGAAAACAAGTATCTCGTGCTGCCGCCGTTTCCCCTCAAAGATAAGCTGTTCGCCAGCGGCTACGATGTAGAACCTCTGCGCTCCTTACTGCAACAGGAGCGCATTGTTGCTTTGGTGTTGCTGCGTTTGGGCGTCTATGCTGTTGGCGTATTTCAAGGAGAAAGACTGCTATCTAGCAAGGTGGGCACAGGGCTGGTGCACTCGCGCCACAGACAGGGCGGCTCCTCAGCTCACCGCTTCGAGCGGCACCGCGATAAGCAGATAGAGTCATTTTTTACCAGGGTCTGCACCCATGTGCAGGAGCGTTTGGAGCCTTACCGGTTGGACTATGTAATCTATGGGGGTGAACGCCATACCGTGCTCTCCTTTCGGAAGCAGTGTGAGTTTCTGCGGCAATTCGACGGACGCACACTGGAAAGGCCGTTGAATGTGCGCGAGCCCAAACAGGCAACGTTGGAAGCGGCGATAAGCCAGGTATGGTCGAGCGAGGTGTTTAAGTGGGAAGATGATGAGACAAAAGTCGCATACCCTGACAAGGGCAGCTTTTAGAATGTTCTCTAATTGAGGTTTATACGCTGTGCCCAACCGATTAATTAACGAGACCAGCCCTTATTTGCAGCAACATGCTTACAACCCAGTGGATTGGTATCCCTGGGGTGAGGAAGCGCTGAGACGCGCCGCACGCGAGGACAAGCCTATCCTGCTGAGCATCGGTTATTCCGCCTGCCACTGGTGCCATGTCATGGAGCGTGAATGCTTCGAAAACGAGGCTATTGCCAGCATCATGAACGATAACTTCGTCAACATCAAGGTGGACCGCGAGGAAAGGCCCGACCTCGATGCAATCTACATGGATGCGGTGCAGGCGATTACAGGCGGCGGGGGCTGGCCGCTTACGGTTTTCCTGACCCCGCAAATGAAGCCTTTCTACGGCGGGACATACTTCCCTCCGGAGGGCCGGGGCGGGCTGCCGGGCTTCCCCAGAGTGCTGCAGACTGTGTCACAGGCATATCGGACACACAAGGGCGAAATCGAGTCTACCGCAGCGCAGATAACAACTTATCTAAATCGCTCGGTCGAGTCCGCTGGGGTGATTGAACCCCTCACCGAAAAGATGCCCAGAATCGCATATACCTCCATCAGGGCTGCGTTCGATGCCCAGAACGGCGGCTTCGGCCCAGCACCTAAGTTCCCTCAACCGATGCTGCTTGAGTTCCTGCTCCGGCAGTGCTGCCGCGCAGGCGACCCGCTATGTATCCTGATGGTAGAACATACGCTGGGGAAAATGGCAAAGGGCGGCATCTACGACCAGATAGGGGGCGGATTCCATCGTTACAGTGTTGATGAACACTGGCTGGTGCCCCATTTCGAGAAGATGCTCTACGATAACGCTTTGCTGAGCCGAATTTATCTCCATGCATATCAGGCGACAGACAAACAGATTTACCGCCGAATAGTAGAAGGAACGCTGGACTATGTGCTGCGCGAGATGACCGACAAGGACGGAGGCTTCTACTCCTCCCAGGATGCGGACAGCGAGGGCGTCGAGGGGAAATTCTATGTGTGGACGCTTGACGAGATAATGGAGGCCTTGGGCCCGGACGATGGCGAGCTTGTTGCAAGGTATTTCGGGGTAACCAGGGAAGGCAACTTCGAGGGCAGTAACATTTTGAGCCAGGCGGCCGAAACTAAGACGCTGGTGTCTGAGCTTGGGATTACACCCGAGGAACTTGAGGCCAGGGTTGCCAAGGCTAAAGTGCGTCTCCTCGAAAGACGCTCCCAACGTGTCCCGCCGCACCGGGACGAGAAGATTCTGACTGATTGGAACGGACTGATGCTCGCCAGCATGGCTGAGGCAGCATCGGTGCTGGAGCGGGATGATTATCTGAAGGCGGCTATCGCAAACGCCACCTTCCTGACCAGGGCTTTGCACACTGGTGAAACTCTAAAGCACTCCTACAAGGATAGGCCGGCAAAGGTCAACGGCTATCTTTCAGACTATGCTATGCTCTGCGAGGGGCTGCTTTCATTGTACCGGGCCAGCTTCCAGGAACGCTGGCTGAAAGAAGCTAAAAAGCTGGCAGACGCCATGCTGGAGAAGTTCTGGGATGAGGGTAAAAGAAATTTCTATGATACTGCTCAGGGAGAAGAGACCATTCTGGTGCGCCCCAGAAATATCTACGATAACGCACTGCCCTCGGGATCATCTGCGGCGGCATTTGTCCTGCTTCAACTGGCGAGATTGACCGACAATAATGAATATGAGAAAGTGGCTGCTTCCGCAATTCGCTCGGTGCAGGACTCGATGCTCAGGTATCCTCCGGGATTCGGGCACTGGTTTTGCGCACTGGATTCATATCTATCAAAACCGCTGGAAATCGTGCTGGTGGGCCATCCTGAAGACCTGGCAACCAAATCACTGCTGAGAGTGATAAACAAACGTTATCTGCCAGATAAAGTTCTAGCAGTCAAAAATCCGTCTGAGCCGGCTCAGTTGGATATCCCCCTGCTTCAGGATAGAGCCATAATAGATAATAAATCCACCGTGTATGTTTGTGATAACCATATCTGCAAAATGCCGGTCAATGATCCCGATGCACTAGCGGCTCTGCTTGATTAGATATGGTATGATACACCAAGGCCGTTTACGGAAAGGCGGAAGCATTTGGAACAATACGACGTTAGCGCTGATATCAAAGAAATATTAGCCAGATACCGCACGGTTGCTGTAGTTGGAGCCTCGCCGAAAGCCAAGCGCCCCAGCCACAGAGTGGCTGATTTTCTTAAAAAAGAGGGCTTTCGTGTAATACCAGTGACTCCCAACGCCGACGAAGTTGTGGGAGAAAAGGCATATCCTGATTTAGCTTCTATCCCCATACCTGTCGAGGTTGTGGATATCTTTCGCCGCTCTGAAGACGTGATGCCCATTGTAGAAGAGGCTATAGCTATCGGAGCCAAAGCTGTATGGATGCAGGAAGGCATAGTCAATGAAGAGGCTGCTGCCAGGGCGAGAAAGGCCGGGCTCACGGTGGTAATGGACCGCTGCATGAGGAAAGAACTGCTGCGCAAGAAGGGCC
>DAOUMT010000146.1:0-2678 GCA_034409195.1 Dehalococcoidia bacterium | reverse complement strand
TTGTATTTTCAAAGCGATGAGCAAAGTAGTAGGTGTTCGGTTCAAGCGAGCGGGGTTGATATACTTCTTCGATCCCTCAGATATCGAGCTTGCCATCGGCGACAACGTGGTAGTCGAGACCGCTCGCGGCTCGGCAATCGGTAAAGTTGTTTCAGCACCCAGAGAGGCAGCTTCAACGGAGATCAGCGAGCCTTTGAAGCCAGTCCTTCGCAAAGCTCAGCCGGACGACTTTGAGCAGATGAAGAGGATGAAGGAAAAGGAGGGTGAGGCATTAGCCAAGTGTGCGGAACTGGTAGAGAGGTTCCGTCTTCCTATGAAGCTCATCTCAGCAGAGTACAACCTCGATGGCAGCTATCTTACCATCTACTTCAGGTCCGAGAAAAGGATTGATTTCAGGGCCCTGCTGCGCGAGCTTTCCAGTACCTTAAAAACCCGCGTAGAGTTGCGCCAGGTGGGTACTCGCGATGCCGCCAAACTGGTGGGTGGCATCGGCAGATGCGGGCGGCCTTTGTGCTGCGGCAGCCATTTGTGCAAATTCGAAACTATCTCCATGAAAATGGCACGTGAGCAAAACCTGCCTCTTAATCCGGCTAATATCTCCGGCGTATGCGGCAGACTGCTCTGCTGCCTGTCCTACGAGAACGAGCAATATCGCGTTATGAAGCAGAAGCTCCCCGCTTCGGGTGAGGCGATAAAGACACGACTGGGCATAGGCAAAGTGATAGGCAGTAATCCTCTGAAAGAAACCGTTACTGTGCAGCTCGAGAGCGAAGCTATATTGGAATTGCCGCTTTCCGAGATAGAGCCCTGCAGCAATTAGCTTCTATAAGCAACAATTTCAATCTTTTGTGCATAATAAGCAGCTAAAGTATTGCATTATCAACTAAAATATGATACGCTTTTCTTGCTAATCTTTTAAGGTTAGCGAAGGAGGTGGTGTGGTTTCCACATTATGGAAACTGAATTGTTATCGGTAGATGATATTACAAAGATACTCAGGATAAGCAAAGGGACTGCGCAAAGATGGTGCCGCGATCGCAGGCTACCAGCAGCAAAAATTGGGAAAGCATATCGGATCAGAAAAGAAGACCTAGACAAATGGTATGAGGGAAAGCTTCGGGATAAAGTAACCGCTGAGCGGTAAGCTTCTTAAATCTTAAACAGAAAGAAAAATTAAATTTCAACCACCGTGTAAAATGCAGGTGGTGATTTTTTGTTTGGATAACCTAGAAGGGGGTGGGAACAATGCACCTGATTATCGATGGTTACGGAGGCGATCCCCAGAAGATGCAGGATGTCGAATTCATCTACGGTATACTCGACGGCTATCCTTCTCAAATCGGGATGACGAAAATCTCAACCCCGCATGTCTCCAAATATGTTGGCTCCAAACCCGAGGATTGGGGGGTTTCCGGCTTTGTTCTCATTGCCGAGAGCCATATCAGCATACACACCTTTCCCGAGCGATTCTACATCAATATCGATGTCTTCTCCTGCAAGGAGTTCGATGCCGAAAGAGCTATCAAGGAGTTCAAGCAGAATTTCGGGCTGACCGAAGTGAGGAGCTATATCCTCAACCGAGGCCTGGAATTTAACAATTATCAACAGCCTTCGTTAGCTCTGGACCCAGCCGGCAGCAGGTGAGACACTCCGCCTGTATGGACAGACAAATTGACTGATGAGCTGTTCCTGCCCCCGAGAAGCTTCGCTGGCATACCGCTTCAAGCTATGCCCTTCGATACAGCGAAGGTCGTCATCGTCTCTGTGCCCTATGACGGCACCGCCGAGTATAAGAGCGGAGCCCGTGAGGGGCCACAGGCTATTCTAGACGCCTCACAATACCTCGAGCTATACGACGCTGAGCTGGACCGCGAGATCAGCGAGGTGGGTATCCACACCCTGCCCGAAGTGCAGCCCCTGGCGGGCGGCCCTGAGTTTATGGTGGAGCGGGTATATGGCATAGCGAAGTATATGATTGAGAAAGGCAAGCTGTGGGCTATGTTAGGTGGAGAGCATTCGCTTACGCTGGGCGCAGTCAAGGCCTTTCTTGAAAAATACCCGGAGCTTTCGGTGCTGCAACTGGACGCCCATGCTGACCTCCGTGACCAGTACCAGGGAACAAGATACGGCAACGCCTCAGTAATGCGGCGGGTATGGGAGATTTGTCCGGTTGTGCAGGCAGGCATCCGCAGCTTCAGCCTGGAAGAACACAGGTTTCTGCAGCAGCAAAAGAAGGAGCCATTCTATGCCGAGGCTTCGAACAGTCCTGATTTCATAAGTCAGGTGGTCTCCGCACTGTCACCAACGGTATATATATCTATCGACCTCGATGTCCTCGACCCTTCGATCATGTCAGCAGTGGGCACTCCCGAGCCCGGTGGCTTGAGCTGGCAGCAGGTGCTGGACCTGTTGCGAGCTGTAGCTGCGGGGAAGAAAGTCGTCGGATTCGATCTGATGGAGCTCTGCCCGCGAGAGGGGCCGACCTCCTGCGCCTTCCTCGCCGCCAAACTGGCCTACAAGTTAATTGGATACGTCACACGCCTCTAATCCCGCTGTATCCCGGTAATAAGTACTAATCTCCAAAGCGCGAAATCCTAAACGCTCGCTCGGGTACTACTATTTTCCTATCATTAACAACACTAAATAACCATGTACACCCGATGATAGGTGCGCTAATG
>DAOUMT010000145.1:0-2382 GCA_034409195.1 Dehalococcoidia bacterium | reverse complement strand
CCGGAGACTGGATACCAGCGACATGCACCAGTCCTCTCACCTTCTTCGAAGACTCGATAATGAAGTCCTCCTTGTATGTCGCCGCCCTGCATCCGGCAAACTGCGTGATAATAGTGCCCCGGTCGGGCTTCGCGTAATGAGGCTTGACCCGCTCCAGCGCCGGAGCAAAGCGGCTGAACAGGGTCTCCCGCGCCACCGCCGTAGTAGCGACGTCTTCCCTGTCGTATACCTCTTCGGCTGTAGGCCCGAACTGAAGGTTGCCATCCACCGTAGGGATGATGCCTCCCCCTTTGGAATATGCGCTTCTTTCTCCGACCATACTGAACGTAGCCAGAACGGTGTTTACCGGCTGATATGATTTGTCGAAGATAATCGTCTCCCCTTTCCTGGGATGAAGTGAGAAGAACCTGTCTCCAGCCAACTCTGCAATCTTATCGCTGTAAAGCCCTGCGGCATTGACCAGGATGCGCGTCTCGATCGTGCCTCTTGTTGTTTCCACTGCCCTGACGCTTCCATCCTCGACCTGAATCCCTGTCGCGCTGGTATTCAAAAAGAACTTCACCCCATTTGTCCAGGCGTTTTCGGCGTAAGCTATGATAAGCTCGAACACGCCGATGATTCCTGTATTCCACACCAGTACACCTTTCTTAATATTTGGGGCAAGCCCCGGCTCGATTCTGTCCAGGCCTTCCCTGTCCAGCACCTTCGGCTCGGGGTCATTCTGAATTTTGGCCAGGTCTACTACACCAGGCAGGAACAGCTCTTCATCTGAGTTTTCAGCCACCACGAGCGTCCCCATGCGCTTGAAGTCTACATCGAGCTGACTGGCCACCTCGTCCCACATCGCATTTCCCTTGTAGTTCATCTCCCATTTCAGCGTGCCGCGCTCGGTAAGCAAAGCGGGGTGTATCATAGCGTTGCAGTGCGATGTCTGGTCCATTCCCAGGTCGTGGTGCCTCTCAATGAGCGCTATGCTCAAATTAAACCGCGACAGCTCCCTGGCTATTGCCAGGCCTATCACGCCGCCGCCGACGATTACAACGTCGAACTCTTTCCCCCTTAGCTCATCGGATATCTTAGGCGGCAGGACAACTGGCACCTTGCCAGGATAGTCGATATCGTTCACCACCTGCCTAACCTGCTCCAGGCCAGCGGCTGTATGCCCGGCGTCCACCGCGTTTTGCAGAGAGCCAGCCTGTCCGGTCAATTCGGCAATGCCGTCCCTAACCGAAACCGCCACCTTCTCGCCGGTCGCCTGTGCTATCTCAGCCTGTATTGTTCGCGCCAGGTTATCATTATCCATGGACTATCTGCTCGGAGATAAGTTCGGCTATATCTTTGACACCCAGATCGGAGAGCACGGCCTTGCAGCTCGGGCATGACGAAACATAGACATCGGCGCCGGTCTGCTTGAGCTCACCAAGGCGCATCGACTTCACCTGGTCAGCCAGCTTGCTGAATCCCAGCCTCGCACCGGGCGGCGCACCGCAGCAGTGAGTGTGCTCTTTCGTATAGACCGGCTCTTTTATCTTATATCCCAATGCCGTGATGATTTGCCTTGGGGCTGCCGTAATATCCATATCGTTCGCCAGCAGGCAGGGGTCGTGATAGGTTGCCGTACCTTTCGCCTTCTTAACCTTTAACTTCCTTTCACTAAGAAGAGAGGCCAGGAACTCACTGGTATGAGCTAACTGCACGTTCAGTTTGACTCCTACCTGGAGATAAAGCTCTCCCATCATTTTCAGGCAGTTGGGGCACATCGTGACTACCCTGTCCAGTCCCCTGCGCTCGATCTCCCTTTTCATTTTTTGTGCCGCTTTCTTGAACCCTTCAGTATCTCCGGCATAATAGAGAGGCGCGCCACAGCAGATATCGGCGCCGCCGAACTGCTGCACCTTCATCTTGCTTGCTGTCAATACCCTGTCCATAGCCTTGAGCAGGGCTTCGTCCTTGTATGCGGAACACGAAATAAAATAGCCCACCGTTCCCGCGCCCTTTTTAATAAGCTGGCGCTCGCCATTCGGGTTGCCATACTTCAGGAACGTTTCCACGCGTTTCTTGGTCTCATCAGGCAGTAACCCCTCTTTGAAAGCTATACCTCGCCCCATCTGGATGAACTTCCTCAGGTCATAGTCGCTGTAGACGCAGTGCCGCTTGCAGGCCCCGCACATGCAGCTCTGGAACATAACGTCGGAGAAGCCCTTCCTGTCCTCAAGAAGTGCCTTGTCCTCATATACAAAGAGGCGCGCTATCTTCTGGGGGCTGATCGTTTCGTTACCGGCGGCCAGATAGGTGGGACAGCTATATTTGCACATGTCTGCGCACAGCGCGCAGTTGGTTACCTGCTGCAGTTCCTTCTTATCTTCGATTGTCGATGAGCTT